>JBAUDS010000183.1:0-4496 GCA_049678185.1 Thermoanaerobaculia bacterium | reverse complement strand
CGATTGTTGCGAACGTCGATGATCAAACCCTGACGGTCGAAGACCGGGTAGAACTCCCGGTACCAGGCGGTCAGATCCGATCCCCCCATCTCCCGCAGGTGGACGTAGCCGATCTTCCCAGCTCCATCCTCTTCGACCGCCAGACGGCGGGTGTACTCCCAGTCGCTGTAGCGGAGGCTCGACTCGTGGGCAGCCGGCACGACGATCAGGTCTCGACCCTCGCCCCCACCGGCCGGACCGATCCGCAGCCGAACCTGTCGCTTCTCCTGATTTCGCAGCAGCTCGCCGATGTGCCCGACAGACAGCGCGTCGACACCGTTGACGGCCAGGATGACGTCGCCACTCTCGACCCCCAGCCCGGGGTCCGCCAGCGGGGACATCTCGTCGGGGTATTCGGGATCGGACAGATAGATGTGGTCGATGCGGTAGCCGCCGGCTGCCGCGTCACGCTGCAGGCGGGCGCCGAGCGAAGCGACCTCGAGCTGGTCGGGTCCCTGCCTATGATCACCACCGCGGACGCTGGTGTGAAGCGCCGACAGCTCGCCGACCGTTCGGCCAATGAGGTCACTCAGCTCGTCCCGGGTCGTGACCCGGTCGACCAGAACAAGGTACTTCTCGCGCACTCCCTCCCAGTCGACACCGTGCATGCCGGGATCGTAGAAGTAGTCCCGTTCGAGCCTCCAGGCGTCGATGAACATCTGGCGCCAGTCCTCGCGGGCATCGATGGCAAAGGTCCAGCCACCGAGGTCCACCTTGCTCTCGGAGAGATCGGATGGAGCCGTGGTTCCCGCCTCCAAGACATAGAGGTCGTCCCCCTTGTGGACGACCATCTTCTTGCCGTCGGCCGACAGCTCGAAGGTCTCGATGTCTTCGACCAGGGTCACCGGCTCGGGGTCGTCCGGCTTGATTTCGAGGGCCATGAGATGCGATTTTCCATCGAGACCGGGCTTCCGTGACATCCAGAAGAGAGCTTTGTCACCGACCATCAACCGGTCGTAGTCACCGGCCTCGACCGGCACCTCCCACAAACGCCGACCGATCTCTTCCAGCTCCACCTGGACGGGCTCGGGAGCGGACTCCTTCTTGTCTCCATCCTTCTTCTCCTCGGTCTTCTCCTCGGTCTCCTCCTCGAAGAGCTCATCGAGCGGCTTGAAGGGTGGGCGCAAGCCGCTGCGCAGCGCGATCTGGTAGATCTTGGTCGTCTTGTCGAAGAAGGGCTCGGGCTGCCGATGCCCCCAGGGAGCCCGCACCACCGAGTTCAGCTCGCGATCGGACAGAAAGTAGAGCCAATTGCCATCGGGGCTCCAGGTGGCGTCCCAGCTGTTGACTCGATCGCTGGTCAGAGCTGTCAGGCTCCCATCGGCCAGGCTGTAGAGCTGAATCTGAACATAGCTGTTGAGAGCCGACTGCGAGAAGGTCAGCCATTTGCTGTCGGAAGACCAGGCGATGCTCGCCACCCCCTCGCGGTTGGTGGAGATGACCTTCTGCTCCCCACTTTCCACCTCGAGCAGCCAAAGATCCTCATTCTTGTCACCATAGGCGATCCACTTGCCGTCGGGCGATGGTTTGCCTTCGAACCGCAGAATCCGGCCATCGTCAGTCAGGGTTATTGCATCACCGACACCGGTCGCCGGCAGGGTCACAAACTCCATCTCGCCCGACTCGTCAGAAAGCGCGAGCAACTTGTCGCCATCGGGCATGAAAACCACATCACGAAAGCGCACACCCTCACTGGCGGAGGCCCGCACCAGCCGGCCCTGACCGGCCGGCGCCACAAAGACCCGTCCACGGGTAGTCAGCACGACGCTCTCGCCCTCGGGATGGATGTGCACCGAGGTCAGATACTCCATCGGGTCTTTCACCCACTTGTCACGCCACTGATCGACGTCGGAGGCCAGGGCTATGGGAATCAAGTCGCCTGCCCCGCTGCCGATGTCGAAGATCCAAAGGTCGGCCCCGACCTGATAGACGATCCGGCCCTGCGACAAGGAGGCATGGCGCACATCCCAGCCGCTGTGCCGGGTGTGCTGCTGGAGGTCGCCGCCGCTATCGTCCATCGACCAGATATTCATCGTGCCGTCACGATCGGTGATGAAGTAGACCCGGCCCTGCCACCACATGGGTGAGTGGCTCTCGCCCGCATAGTCGCCGGTAAGCGGCTCGGCCTCGGATCCCCCCTCGACGAACTTCCAGATCTTGCGTGCCGTACCGCCGCGATAACGCTTGTTGACGTTGCGATGAAAGGCCGGGCGGACGAAGTAGAGCGTGTCACCGTCGGCATCGAAGGTGCCCTCGCTGGCCTGGGCGAGCGGAATGCGTCGGTAGCCGCCACTGTCCAGATCGAGGGCGACGAGCTGAGCGGCCGGAAGGGTCGAAAAGTGGCTGGTCGTGTACACCAACTCCCCCGTCGGCGTCCAGGTGGTGGCGACCGAGTCGTCACCCTCGAAGGTCCGTCGCACCGGCAGACCGCCCGCCAGCGGCATGGTGTAGACCTCGGCCGGGCCCTCGTAGCTGGCGGTAAAGCCAAGAGTCTCGCCATCCGAAGAGATCACGGGGTGTGACTCCTCGCCCGGGTGTGTGGTCAGTCTCTGGGCCAGGCCACCGGCAGTGGAGACCTTCCACAGGTCCCCCTCGGCGGCAAAGACGATCGTCTCCCCATGCAGATCGGGAAACCGGTAGTACCCCTCGACCCCTTGCGACCAAGCCGAAGAAGCCGGCAAGAGCAGAGCTACCGCCAAGGCTATTCGACGAAACATGATTTATCCCTCCGGGTGGGTTTGCGAGATCCGGACTTGATGTGTGACGAAAGGTTTCGAGCCTCTCGGGTCGAGAGCTTAACAGCCCGTTGGCAGTCAGCGACACACCAGGGACCGCCAGTCGCCAACTGCTGAGAGCGTTGTACTCTTGTGCAGCCGAAATGAGCCCGATCCTGCACTGCCCCATTTCCCGCTGGACAGTCTTGATAACCGGGCTGATGCTACTGGCGATCCCTCACTCCCCGCTTGCCGGCGAGTCTCCACCCGAGCTACCAGCCGAGTTTCGAGAATGGCTCGTCGCGGTGGAGACGCTGATCACCGATGAAGAGCTGGACTACTTTTTCTCCTTGGAAGAGGACTTCCGGCGTGGGGCGTTTATCGACCGGTTCTGGAAGGTGCGGGACCCCTACCCGGACACTGTGCGCAACGAGTTTCGTGAGACCTGGATGTTGCGTGTAGACGACGCCTTGGACGAGTTCGGCACTCTCACCGATGCCCGGGCCAGGTTCTTCATGCTCAATGGCTGGCCGAACGGCGTCCTGCTCATCACCGGACGTGTGCTCGATCGTTGTTGGGAGCGCGACAACGAGCAGGAGATCTGGTTCTACCGACGCACCGACCGCGTCGAAGCGGAGTTCGCGGTCTATTTCTTCCGACCGAAATTTCCCCCCGATTCCGAGTACCGTGCCTGGCTGGTAGATGGTTCGCACGATCCCGCACGGCGAACAAGGCTGCCGGTCACCGACCCGTCTCTCTTCTGCGACGCCGACGCCCATAGCTGGGCGATGGAGCGAATCACCTACGACACCGCCTACTATCGGACGCTGGTCGCCGAGCACATGACGCCACCCGGGCCCAGCTCGCGCGAGTGGGTGGCGACCTTTGCCGCCGAGACAACCGTGCTACCGGAAGGGGCCTCGACCTTCGATATCGAGACCTCCTTCGACTTTCCGGGCCGCAATCAGAATAGAACCGCCGTGCGTGGCATGGTGGCCGTGCCCACGGCGGCACTCGAGTCGCGGGAGGTCGCAGGACAGCAGATCTTTCAACTTCTGCTCACCGGCGAGATCGTTCGCGACGACAGACTCTTCGAAACCCTCCGCTACCGCTTCGAGATGCCAATGGCTGCGGGCGTCGAATCGGTGCCGCTGGTATTCCAGCGCTACCTCAGACCGGGGACGATCCGCCTGCTGCTCAAGATCGAGGACCTCCTGGGTAGACAATACGCGCAGCAGGACCTCCGGCTCGATGTGCCGAGTCCCACCGACCTCGCGTCCATCGAGTGGTCTCCCGATTCCGAGCTCTTTCGACGTCTCCAGGAGGCCGGTGAGGCGGCGGCCCGAGGCCAGACCACGATCCGCATCGTTCCACCCCAGGACGACCGGATCCAGGTCGGGCCACTCCGTGTCAACACCGTCTCCGCCGGGGAGTTCGCACGGGTTCAATTCCTTCTCGACAACCGGCCGCTGCTTACCAAACGGCGGCCTCCATTTAGCGTCGAGCTCAATCTGGGCGACACCGCTGCGGCCCACCGGCTGCGGGTCGTGGCCTATGACGCTGCCGGCGAGGAGGTGGCCAGCGACGAGATCGCCATCAACCAGGGTGGCCAACGATTTCGCGTCAGGCTGGTGGAGCCGCGGGCCGAGCGCACCTACGAACAGAGCCTCAGCGCTGTCGTCCAGGTCGAGGTGCCCGACGGGCAGGAGCTCGAGCGGGTCGAGGTCTTTCTGGACGAGCAGC
>JBAUDS010000182.1:0-14085 GCA_049678185.1 Thermoanaerobaculia bacterium | reverse complement strand
TGCCACCCGCTTGGCTCCGGGTTCGGATAAGGGCCGCTACCTCCTCCGCGTTGTCAGAATTGATGACTACCCGCTGGAGAAGAGGGTGGCACCTTTTCGGCCCAAGCCTTGATAGAGAGCCCTTCCCAGAATAGTGAATACGAGAATAGGTGCCGGAGGGTAGGATCTAAGTCGACGATTCAAAACACCTACGAAGGCTCTGGCATCCTTCCCACAGCTTACCTCCCAGATTCCTCTGACACCTTTTCCTTTTCCGCAGGTTTGGGTGGCACCTATTCGCCGCCGACTCCCCGTATTTCCCTGGCACCTATTCTCTGATGGTCTCGTGGGACACGATGACGCCCCGCTTGGCGAGGAGGTCTTCGACATCTCGGAAGCTGAGACAGAATCGGTAGTAGAGCCAGACGGCGTGGCTGATTATCTCGGGCGGGAACCGGTATCCGTGATAGCTCGGCGTTTTGGCATTCATCCGCGTAGTCTGCCAGTCAGCGCCTCAACTTGACAGTACCGTCGGGAGGGTTCAGATTCTCTGGAACCACCAACCTCGGGGCCTCAGAAGATATCCAGCTTGTCGAACAGTGAGATTGAGGGCCCTGACTGCTTGAAGGGTGAGGCACGTCAAGGACCTGCATGCCATTCCTTAGATTCCTCTGGCACCTACCTGGCTGGTGGCCTTCGAGGAGCAAGTCGATTGATCGTGGCGGCGCCCCAGGGTTTCCGTAGGACTCGGGTGCTGAGAAGATTACTACCCGGACGCTCGTCCCGAGATCCGGGCTTAACTACCTGTCCACCAATTCGGGGTAACTCCACTTCGCTAAGTTACTCTAAATCAAAGAATTAAGAAAAGGGTGGCACCTTTTCGGTAACTCCTATCCCCTCTCGGCCGCAAGGCAAGCCCAACCTCAATCTTCGCAAAGGTCTCCTTACCTGAAGGTCTCCTAATATTCGGGTGGCACCTATTCAGCGATCCCTAGGTGTGAAGGAGCGATCGAATTAAGTTATTTCCAGCTTACCTCCCAGATTCCACTGGCACTTTCTCCGCACTTTCTCCAGCCCCTGGTTTCCACTGTGCAACCCGCCAGGCCCGGGACCTCCTCGGGCCGACAATCTCTCGACCTAGGGAGTCTAGAAGCTACACCAAAGGTGGAATCTGGAATCCTGACTGCTTGAAGGGTCGGCCAACTCAAGGTTCCCCCAGGCCACTCCCCATGTTCCTCAGGCACCCTTTCGCCCTTTCGCCTTTTCGGTCCCGGTCCGCAGATCAGATCTGGCCGATGATCTTCGGCTGGGGCCGCTGAGCCGACCAAGGTGCTGGACCCGCATACCAATGCGGGCAACCACACGACTGTCATCCACTCCATGGACGCGGTTAGGAACCATGGGTTTTCTGGGGCACGGACAGTGCCAGGGGCCAAGGAGCCATCACCGGCTCCCATGCCTTGATCCCGATGGGTGGCTGGTGCGGATGCCTAAAGCCAACAGAAATGAGAACCCGGCTGTGGACTTGAAAGCTCGAGTCGTCGAACCGATCCTGATCGCCACCGGGGAGCTCCCCCTCCCCCAGGACGAGCTCTACGCCTTGACATGGGCCTTGCTAATGGGTGACACCTTTTCTGGCACCTTATCTCCTTGCAACAACCCTCAATTTACCCTACGCCCGCTCGCACTCCTGGCCGTTCGTGAAAAACGGCAAACAGAGGCATTACAAAATAGGGCAGGAAGAACATGCCCAGCAGCCATAGACCTTTTCCTGAGTTGGACAGTTCGTCGTGTCGGACGATTCTTCTCAGAAAATAGAACCAGCTCAATATGACCGGTATGAACAAGAGGGCCTCAAGTCCGTTGATCAGGCTCGAAAGGTCAATGGCACTATCAGTCTCGAGTGCCTCAGCGATTGGCCAAAGCGCCAATACCAGAAGCGACCACAAAAGTGGAAAAAAGGAAACCAGCAGCACGATCCTGCTCTGGGCTTGCGATCCACTCATGTTGCTCACCGCCTCTCAACCCTACACGAAGTTGTCACGAAGCCACCTCCTATGGAACGACCAACTCCCAAGCCAAAGGTGTGGCCTCCCTCAGAGCAAGGAGCAACTGGGAAGCTCACGAGGGCAATGGAGAAGAGCTCCCCTTCGAACGGCTCTAGTAGATCCGACTTATTGCAGCCGCAGCCCCCGGGAGTGAGGCCAAAAAACGGCACAGCGAAATCCTTACCAATGCCAGCGCTCAGGTTCAGGCCCCCTGTCACGCGACAGACAATCGTCACTCGCAACTCGCTGAAGTTGTCTACGCATCTGAAGGTCCCCCGAGAGTAGAACCCTCCTACTCCAAGCTCAAGAAATGCGGCGGCAAATCCTAGGGTTACGGTACTATTGTAGGCCCACTTGCCGGAAGGGCAGTCATCGCAGTTAGAGCAGTAGAGCCCAAGTTCATCGAAGTAAGTCGTGGGATTTCCAAGCACATAACCATAAGGCTGTCTTGTTTCGAGTCGAAGAATACCGGATCTTGGTCCAGCATCCCGATAGCCCGGAGGGTTGCCACTCAGCAGCGGATCCGCCCTTGTATACCTCCCCGTGCCGAATTCATACCAGCGGTGGAAGAGTGGTCCGACGCGATTCTGTCGTACACATGCCCGCATCCCTAACGCGTTTCTGGAGTTACAGCGCTTCGAGCCCGGATGCGAGGTGCAATTTCTGGTTTGACCCCCTGACGCGAGTTTTCGGCTTCGCGAGCAGCCGGGCCGAGGTGATCGAGCGGCTAAAGGAGGAGGGGTTCTCCCTTTAGCTGCTCCGCGCTGTCGGTCGCTTGTGCGCACCCGGTTCACTGGGAGCGATTCTATGCCGTGGACGGCGGTTTGGCTGTGACGCCGGCGAAACCGAGGCCGCCAGAGCCGCTCTGAGCGGCGATCTCGAGGTGGTGAAGGGTTTGGGTCGGGGTTTTGGAGGCGGTTTGGATGGAGATGGGGGTGGGCGCCGGGGCTGAGCCCGAGGACGGAGACCCGGAGGGGCTCCGCCCGCAGGCGGCAGAAGACCCGGCGCCGGGTGAGGCCCCTTTGAAGGGGCCGGAGGGGGCGTGGGCGGGGCGGGGTGACACGTCTTCCGAGGCAGGTTGGAGCGGAGCCTTTAGGCGGAGCGGAAAGCTGCCTGCCGCTTTGGGTGGGAGGGCCCGGACGGGGCCAGACGACACGGACCCGGCGCGCCACTGAGGCCCGGGGTGGGGCGCCGTGCCGAAGCCGGAGACCGTGGACGACCACGACTGGAGCCCGCCCCAAGTTTGCATAACAAGAGTTATGTAAAGCCGTAGGCCGAGCGGCGGGGGTGGCCGAGGGCAAGGTCGGATAACGGGCGCGTTATCGGACAGCGAGTGATGCACAGGGCGTGACACACGGGCGGAGGGGGGTGTGGCACGGCCTGTGCCGAGCGGCTTGCCCGCGCCCGCAGGGACGGCCACCCCCGCCGCCGCTTGGGGCGGGCGTCTCGAAGCCATCTTTCGTCGCAGGACTTCTTCGCCCCACCCCGGGGCGGCCATCGCAGTCCTCGATCCTTTGTGCCTGCCACCGGCCCGGTCCGGGCCCGTGGGTGGGGGCCGGGTGGGGGTCTCCGTGCTGGAGGGGCTCGGCGCGCAGGAGCGGAAGCCCGAAGGGCTGCAGCCCGAGCACCGAGACCCGGTCCCCAGCGGCATGGGTCCGGCAGGCTGGCCGGTGGAGCGGCCAGGCTGCGTGTCGGGGTGGGCGGTGGAGGCCACGGGCGTAGCCGGTGGCCGGGGGGTCAGAGGTCCGCCTCCTCCTCGGCCGCTTCGTCGGCAAACGAGCGGTAGAGCTCCTCGAGCAGGAGCTCATCGTCGGTGGCCGCGACGTCGTCTCCCGTCCGGCGCCGGAGAAGCGCTCCCGGGTGGCTCACCCGGTGGACCGCCTGGAGCTTGTCGATCGTCACGTGGGTGTAGATCTCGGTGGTCTCCAAATCCGAGTGTCCCAGGAGCTCCTGGATGTAGCGGATGTCGGCACCGCCTTCGAGCATCAGGGTCGCCGCCGTGTGGCGAAACAGATGACAGGCGCCCTTCTTCCCGACTCCCGAGGCGAGGACGTACCCGCGCACCAGATGGGTCAGGGTGCCGGGGTGGAAAGGCTTGCCGAGGTTGTTCAAGAAGACGGTCGAGTCATCCGGCTCGACGACGAGCTGGGGACGGACCTCGCGGAGATACTTCTCGATCCAGGCCTGGCAGCGTTCACCGAGCGGCACCACCCGGTCCTTCTTGCCCTTCCCCTGACGGATCATCGCGGTGCCACGGCCGCGATCCAGATCATAGAGCTTCAAGCTGACAAGCTCGAAGCGACGGATCCCCGTCGCATAGAGCGTCTCCAGGATCACCCGATCCCGCAGTCCCAAGAGGGCCGTCAGATCCGGTTGCCGCAAGACCCGCTCGGCTTCCTCGGCGGTCAGGATGTCCCGCGGCAGATGGGTGATCTTCCTGGGGATCACGAGCTCCGAGGCCGGGTTGGCCAGGAGATACCGTTGCTGGACCAGCCACTTGAAAAAGGGTCGCAGGGTCGCGAGATACGAGCGCTGGCTGTGGATGGAGAGAGGCTTCCCACCCTTCGTCCGGTAGCGAAAGAGAAACCGCTGGTAACGCTCGACCAACGGCAGCGTCACCTCCTCGGGGCGCGTCAGCCCGCGATCCTCACACCACCGGGCAAAGTAGGACAGATACCGCGCTTTGGCCTCGAGTGTCGTCTCCGAGTAGTGGCGCGATCTGAGCTGGTCGAGGTAGATGACGGCGAGCGAGAGAATCGAGCCCGGGTCCTCGGAGGCCTCGATCGGCGGGCGCTTGGTGCGTCGCCGCGGCGCCCACCGACGTTTCCTCATTTAGCGGCTCCCGGCCACCCGGGCAGCTAAAGGAAGAGAGGACTGGGTACGTCTACGGGTACGACGACTCTTTTCTTTGGCTTCCAGATGTGCGTTTTCGAGAGATTCCGGCTCGGAATCGGAGAAGTCCTTGGAGCCCTGAGACTTGGACTCGGTTTCCCCACCCCGACCACCCCCCGCCCGGGGGCCGACCAGGGGCCGACCGGACCCCGACCGCTTGCCGTTTTCCCCCGACCGGTCCGAGTCGTAGACACACCGCAGATCCTCGACGTCGATCAGTCCCGGGAGAAATGTCTCCCCCTCCTGGCCCTGCCCGTCGTAGAGCAGCTCGTAGAGGAAGCGCTGCCCCCGGTCGCTGCGGTGAACGAGGAGATATTCGAGATCCTCGAGCCGGGCCAGATGCACCTTGAGCTGCGTATCTCCCCAGCCCGTCGCGTCCCGCACCCAGCGACGGGTGAAACGGAAATCACTGCGATCGAGGCCGCGGCGCTCAGACTCCTCCCCGACGAGTCCCTCGAGCTCCAGAAGCAGCCGTCTTGTCTGCGGTGGCAGCTCGTCCAGCGAGCGCCCCAGGACCTCGGCCGCCAAGCGGTTGGCGACCTCGATGTCTTCCAAGGTCACCTCGATGTAGGAGACTTGCCGGCCGGCGTGCTCGACGGTCTCGAGCGGCCGCTGGTACTGATGGAGCAATGCGATCGTCCGGATGAGCGTCAGGTACTTGAGGTGATCCCGTCGCGTCCGAGTCCGGACATCCAGAAAGGTCAGCTCACGAGCGTAAGGATTGGCGACTAAAAGAGGACGGAGCAAGCGCTGAGCGTTGCGGTGGACCCGGAGGATCGCCTCCCGATCCTGCCTGGCCAGGAGCCCCTCGAGCGTCTGCAGCTCGCGCTGCAGCCGATGGATCGCCCGCGTCTGCTCCCGGTCCTCATCGATCGTCAGCACGATCGCCCGGTTCAAGAGCTCCTCGTCGACGTCGATCGTCGTCGTTGTCAAAAAGATCGCCACCGGACCCTCGACCCGGTACTCGTGGGTCACGAGCCTGCCTGTCGACGGGTCCTTGCCCGTCGAAGCGATGGTCAGTTCCCCTTCGCTCTGGAGCAGCTTCAAGGCGTAGCTCGCCCGCTCGGCGCCCTCCTCTTCGACGATCGCCAGGATCTTGTGGGAGAGATCGGTCTCGCCCATGTAGAAGAGCGACTGCCCGGTCATCGCCGAGTACTGGACCCGTTCCTCGGGTGGCATCAAAGCGAGGATCGCCTCCATCAGCGACGACTTGCCGGCGGCTGAGGAGGACTGGAGGATCACCGCCAGGGGCTCCTCGAGCTTCCGGGAGACCGCTGCCAGGTACCCGACGAGTTTGTTGGTTTCCTCCCCCACCACACCACAGTGCGCAAAGTCCTCGAGGATGCGCTCGAGAAGCTTCGAATCTTCCAGAAGTCCCAAGGCCTCCCACCGTTCCTCCTCACTCAGAACAACCGGTTCTTCATCGGGCTCGAGCATCCGCCGGATCGCCTCCTCCTGGAGCTCTTCGAGCTTCAAGAGGACGTGGCCTAAGTCCTTCTTGATGACCCGCTCTTCGACCCCGAGCTCTTCGGTCGCTTGCTTCACATAGACCGCCCGGTGCCGGGCCGAGTAGAGATCCAAGGTATCCACGTGAAAGCCCTCTCCCCGGGAGGCTAGGAGATTGACCCGCAGGACGTCGTAGGCGAGGTTCTTCTCGAGGCCCCGTACCCGGTAGCGGCGATCCCCTAGATGGATTACCACCTCTTGCGGACTCACCTCCGTTGGGACCTCCGACACCACCGGAGCCGAAGGCGCCGGCGAGGCCGGCGGAGCAGCTAAAGGAGAAAGAGGCTCAGAGGGAGCTGGGACAGACTGGGATCCAGGAGCCGAGACCTCTTCAGACTGCAGGACCTTCTCTTCTTTAGCTGCATCGGTTTCTCGAGGCGCATCGATTCGTGGGCGCTTTGCCGCCACCGCTGGGCCGGCACCGTCCCCCATCCATTCAGCGTGGCGGAGTACCAAGCCGAGACTCTGCTTCGCCGGCTCGACCTTGAGAGCGTAGGCGTTGGCATCCATCCCGCGGGGAAACTGGACCCGATAGCAGCCGATGCCCTCTGAGGAGAGCTTTTCCGCCAGCTTCCGCGTCGCCCGGTCGCCTGGGTCGTCCCGGTCGTAGGCGATCAAGACCCGCTCGGTGCCGTATCTCTTCAAGGCCTCGAGGTGCTCCTCGGTGAAGCCTTCGATGCCGTAAGACGAGGTGACGTTTGTGTAGCCCGCACACCAGAAGGTCAAGGCATCGATCAAGGCTTCGCAGAGGATGATCTCCTTCGACGCCTCCAAAGCCGGCCGGTTCCACACCCCACGATGAGGACCCGACAGATAGAGGTGCAGGGGGATCCCACCCTTCAAGGCCCGGCCGATCTTGCGGCCGTAGAGCTCGACCACCCGGCCTTGGCTATCAAAAATGGGGATGACGAGACACCCGTTGAGGTGCTCGTGGCCGGTCTCGCGAAAGATCCCCAGCCGCTGGAGCCGGCCGCGGATCTCGGCACCCTGCTTCCTCTGTTTGTTGGGCAGCCGGTATGCCAGCGTCCGGTTGGCGTAGCCGAGATGGAAACGGTCGATGACCTCGGGGTGGATGAGACCCCGATCACTGAGGTACCCCATGGCATTCGGGCTTGCCTTCAAGGTTTCGTGGTAGTAGTCGACGACCTGGAGCAAGAGCTCCTCATCCTCAGCGTCGAAGTCGACCGGCGCCGGCAGCCGCGTCACCGTCGAGCGCTTGACCGGGGCCGACGCTGGCGCAGCTAAAGCCGGAGCTTCCTTTCGCAAAAGCTCCGCGGCGTGCCGGAAGCTCACCCCCTCGGCTCGCATCACCCAGTCGATGACCGACCCGCCCGCCTGACACGCCCCCAGGCAGTGCCAGAGGTTGTTCCCGGGCGTGATCACCAAAGAGGGCTCGTGATCGTCGTGGAAGGGACAGAGACCAATCAGATCTTTCCCGTGCCGCTTGAGCTCGACCCCACGGGCCTCGACCAGGCGCTCTACCGACACCTCCCGCTTCAACCGCTCGAGCTCTGCTTCTGGGATCCGGGCCATCCCAAGCCTCCTTCCGCAAACCCTGTCAAGCCCACTGGAGTAAGAAAAACCTGATTCGGAGTATACTCCGTTCCGGAGTAGTGTCAACTCCGCTTTAGAAAAGCGAGGTTAGGGTATGAATGGACGCCAGAGCTGGACCGACGACGAGATGACCCAGGACGAACGAGCCTTCTTCAAGAGCCTCGGCCGGCGGATCGCCGCGCTACGCAAGACTCAGGGCCTGACCCAGGCCCAGCTCGGCGAGCTTCTGGGCGTCTCGCAGCAGCAGGTCGCCTCCTTCGAGGTCGCCCGGCGTCGCGTGCCGGTCTCGCTCCTGCCCACCCTCGCCAAGGCTCTCGCTGTCTCCGTCGAAGAGCTCCTGGGCGCGACCCCTAAAGCCGGCAAGCGCGGTCCCACCCCAAAGCTCCAGCAGAAGCTCGAGCGACTCAGCCAGCTCCCCAAGAGCCGACAACGCTTTGTGCTCGAAATGCTCGAGACCGTCCTCCAACAGGCCGGACGGTAGGTGGGATCTAGGTCACCGATTCCAATGACCCACGAAGGCTCTGGCACCTCTCCCGCCGCAGGCTATTTGCGATTCTTGCTCATCTGAGGAGGTGAGGAGTGTCGTCGCACACATACTGGCCGCCCTACTTTCACCTGACACTCCTCGGATGGCATCCGGCCACCAGTGTCAGTCCCTAACCCTCATCTCCAATCCGGCGGACTCTACCTCGCCCTCGAACACGTGTCGAAGGTCGTACGGAATGTCCTCGGCTTCAAGCCGTCCGGATATCTTTCGTTCTGAGAGCCAGGAGCGCGCTGTGCTCCTGAGTCGCACCGTAATTCGCACTGATCCAGCCTGGCGGAAATCATGGGCAAATGCGCCCTCGTCTAACTGCACATTGAGGCCGTAAAAATGCCCTGGTGCCAGAATCAAGAAGTCCGTTGGGTCCGGCATCTTGAGCTTCGCCTCCTCCCACACACCGACAAGCTCCACTAGCCGCCCTTCTTCATCTCGAATCGCGAAGCTGATCTTGGTCCAGGGCTCATTCGACGTTCCCCCGGCGTCTGGAATGAAATTGGGAAGTAGAACGAGATACTCCTCTCCGCAGTTCTCCACTATCACGGTGACCTGATGAGGCTCGTGCGTGGGGAAGAGCTCTCGGGTGCTTAGAAGAAATAGGCAAGGTACTTCGCTTTCGCTCGGCTGCACCGGAGGTGCGCTAAGCAGCACGAATGAAAACACCCACAGACTCACGAAAATCAGTTGGTGGCGCAGGTAAAGCATTTCAATTCTGCCTTGAATCGTGATCCTGCCGCATCATGCTGCTTCATACCGAGCAGGTGCAGTACTTCGTGGAGAATCGTGGACTGCAAACATCCGCAGCCTGGAACTCCCCCAAGTCCATCTGGGGTGATCTGTATGGCGTTGGGGTTGTTGGGTACACGCCTGCCACAGAGCTCACGTCCGGTTGTGGGGCTAACGTTCCACGAGACGCACTCGAAGGTGATTTCATCTGACGTCCCTTGACTCCTGATCTTCTTCCTGAACGGAGCCCGATTTTGACAGGGCAGACAGGTTTCCGATGCTGCGTCGGCCTTTGCCGCGGCACTCTGTATTTTCGCGTCGTCGGAAGCACCGCAGCCAATCGTCGTGACCGCTAGACCCCGAGGATCTCGATTGACAATCGGGTTTTGTAGGACATAGGAATACAGATTAACGTCAGTGCTCGTCCGTGCCTTCTCATTCGGAGATGAGCGTTGGGCACGAGATACCCCCAACGGATCCGGCCTCGAGTACCTCCCGGTCCCATGTTCATACCAGCGGTGCACATTGTAATAGAGGGAGTCGCCGTCTGAGGCGCCCTCCCAGACCTCATTCTCCCACTGCCCGGGAAACCGAAGAAATACCCCGGCTTGTTGTGCCCCCGAGTAGTCGGTGCCAAAAGGCTCGAAGCCACCACCCCAGGCCGAATTCCCACCAGCTTTCGTCGTCAGAACCGGGGTGCCCAGGTGGTCTGTTGTCAGGAAGGTCAGGTTGGTGGTTTCTGACACCTCTCCACCGAGAGCCGTCTCCTCGACCTTGTCATAGGTCCCCACCGGGCGACCGGCAAAGTACAACACGAAACTGGCCGTGACCCGATCGGGAGCATTGCGCGGCGATTTTGCTCCCCGCGGCTCCTCCGTCGCACGGTGATGGAGTTGCCCCTCCGAGCTGTAGGTGGCCGTGGTGGTGAACTGTTCGGGTCGGCCGGGGAAGGGGGCCAGGGTGGCGGTATCCAGAAAGCTCCTCCCGTCGTAGCGGAACTGCGTTATGGCACCGGCCGACTCGGGCGAGTCGGTGAGGATCTGGGAGAGACGGTTGGCGGCATCGTAGCTGAAACGCTGCTTGGTGGCGCCCTCAGAGCGGTAGGTCTGATTGCCCGCGGCATCGTAGAAATAGCGGTTGGAGTCCTCGGTCCCCGGGTTGATCTCCGTGAGCTTCGGGTTGTGGCCGCCAGCGGTGTTGCTCAGGTACTGGTAGACGTTGGCCTCACCGTCTCGGATCTCGCTCAAGCGGTTGCCGATCTTGTCGTAGGTCCAGGACAGCTCGCCCCACGGGCCATCACCCCGGGTCAGGAAGTAGTGGACGGCCTGGTAGCCGTAGGTTCGGGAGCCCGCCGGGTCCTCCGCGTCGGTGATCGAGAGGATGTTGCCCACGGCGTCCGTGGTGTAGGTCCAATCCAGCAACCCCGCGACGTGGATTCTCTGGGGGAAGTAGCGCTGGTCATAGGCCCTCGTCTCGGCCAGACCGTTGCCCAGAGTGAGACCGGTCAACGGGCCTGACGGCTTGTAGGCGGCACCGGTGACCACGTGCTGGGAGGGGTTGCCCCCGTCCTCGAGCGTCAACGTCTCCTGCCGGTCGGCGAAGTCGTGGGTATAGGTGGCCGTCACTCCACCAGGATAGCCGATGTCAGTGCGATTGCCGTTGTCGTCGTAGGCGTAGACGAGGGCGCCATCCCGAGTCACCCTCCCAAAGCGATCGTAGCGATAGCCCACCGACTGGCCGGCCCGGGTGATGGCCGTGAGCCTCCCCTTGGAAAAGGCCACCGCCGAGTCGTCATAGGTGTAGCTGACATCCAGACTGTTGTCCGGGTAGTCGACAAAGAGGACCCGATCGAGAGGGTCGATCAGCCGGGTCACGGTGATCTCCCGGGCGTCGGTCTCCTCCTCGAGCTCCCCGTGCTCGTTGTAACGGAAGGTCGAGGTGCCCGAGACCTCGGAGATCTCCTCGGTCATCAGATCCCGGTCGCTGTAGACATATCGGGTGACGTTGCCCTCGGCATCGGTGACCTGGGTCAGGTGGTCCTGGATGTCGTAGGCGTAGCGGGTGAGGGCCTCTCCTCCACCCTCCCCCGTCCAGGGCTGAGTAAGCGTCGTCAACCGGTCGAGCTCGTCGTAGCCGTAATCTTGAGTCGCCGCGGCAGTCTGGTTGTTCGAAGGGTGGTTGGCATCCCACACCCGCTCGAGGTTGCCGTTGCAGTCGTAGCCGTACTCGGTCACCGAGCCGTCCGAGTGGAGGATCTTGTCGAGCTGGCAACGACTCGTGTAGACGTATTCGGTGAACGACTCGGTGACCCAGCCCGAGCCGACCCACCGCTGGAGGTCCTCTCGGGTGCGGTTACCCGCCGGGTCCAAGATGTAAGAGGTTCGCTCGCCTCGGGTGGCAGGGTCCGGTTTGCGCTCGATGGATATCAGCCGCCCGGCGCCGTCGTAGTCGTACTCGATCAGGTTCCCCCGCGGCAGGATCGTCCGGTAGAGATCCCCGAAGCCGTTGTAGCGGTGCTCGGTGATCAGGTCCTCGGCGGCGCTCTCGCCTTGCTGGATGACGAACCGCACCCGCCCACGGGCACGCGGCACCTCGCTGAGACCGCTAAGCTATTCTAAATCAATGAATTAAGAAAAGGCTGGCACCTTTTCAGGTGGCTCCACCTTCAGACCAATAAGTTATTCAGAATCAACAAATTAAGAAAGGGCCGGCACATCCAAGTTTCGCCTCTTTTCTAGTGCGAATAGAGCTCGCCTCACTCCCCCTCTTTCGGCTCCCGACCACGAATTTCGTCAGGTGAAATAGTCGGACCATCCGGTGGTGCGTCCTCCACGACCAATAACCAAAGTAGACCCGCGCCCAATGCCAGAATAGAGTAGATGAGAAGCGGAATCAGCACCCACAGCATTCGCTTTCTTTTCCGGAACTTCACGACAAGTGTCGCCAGCCCGGCAATAATTAGCAAAACCAACGCAAATTTCAGAAATGTCACGTTCTGCGATCTCTCGCCCTATACAGCAGTTAATTCCTTACTCGACGAGTGAATCTCATTTATCTTCACCGTCGGACTAGGGGCAACATGCAGCGCTCTGCTAATCCGTCTGAGCCTCACGGACCCGCTACTTCGATTCCACGCAGCCGCAGAATGAACTTTCGGAAGCGATCTGAGAGCGGTGATTTGACGCAACACAACTTTCGAATCTCTGGATCCTTAATCAGCTCCCGATATTGGCGCCTCGCATCTGAGGCAAACCGTTGGCAATTGTCACCGGGAAGGAAATAGCACCTCGGCCTCTCGTTAGCGGCAGTCTGGGCTGCAAGCCTCATCACGCAATCGTTGTATTTCCGGGAGCGACATTTGTAATCAGTTCGATAGTCACTCTTGAAGCTCCCATTTGGATTGTTTGCATCGGGTCCGAAGAATCCGATGTTCTGAGGAACTAGACCATCCTCGAAGAAGAGGTGCTCATGACTCACCTCCCAATTAAGCAGATCAAGAAGGCCGTATGGGGCACATGAGGCGAAAGGAGTCCACGGGAATTTGGATAGGCGGTGCCTCGCGAAATAGGCTAGACCTGTGGGATCGAGGCGCATGACAGGATTGGCGTCAGCGTATGACAGTTCGTTGATCCCTCCTCTTAGACCCGACGGATCCGCCCTGGAGTACCTGCCGGTCTGCTGTTCATACCACCGGTGCACATTGTAGTAGAGCGACTCGCCGGCTGAGGCTCCTTCCCAGACTTCGTTCTCCCACTGGCCAGGGAAGCGAAGATAGATCCCAGCTTCTTGGGCTCCTGAAAAGTCGGAACCAAAGGGCTCGAAGCCGCCGCTCCACGTCTCACTGCCAGCAGCGTCTGTCGCCAGGACTGGGGTCCCCAGGTGATCTGTCGACAGATAGACAAGGCTCGTGGTTTCTGAAGTCTGGCCTTCGAGATCCGTCTCCTCGGTCTTGTCGAAAATGGTGACAGGCCGACCTCCGAAATACAGCACGTAGCTCTCCGTCACTCGGTCCGGGGCATTGCGGGGCGACGCGGCTCCGCGCGGTTCCGCCGTCGCACGATGATGGAGACGCCCCTCCGAGCTGTAGGTGGCCGTGGTGGTGAGCTGCTCGGGTCGACCGGGGAAGGGAGTCAGGGTTGCGGTGTCGAGAAAACTCCTGCCGTCGTAGCGAAATTGAGCCATCGCCCTGGCCGACTTTGGTGAGTCGGTGAGGGTCTGCGACAGCCGGCTAGCGGAGTCGTAGCTGAAACGCTGCTTGGTGGCGCCCTCAGAACGGTAGGTCTGGTTGCCGGCCGCATCGTAGAAGTACCGGACTGCCTCCTCGGTGCCTGGATTGACCTCCGAGAGCTTCGGGTTGCGGCCGCCAGCGGTGTTAGCGAGGTACTGGTAGACATCCGTCTCGCCGTCCCGGACCTCAGTCAAGCGATTGCCGATCTTGTCGTAGGTCCAGGCAAGCTCTCCCCACGGACCGTTCCCCTGGGTCAGAAAGTACTGGATGTCCTGGTAGTCGTAGGCTCGTGCGCCCGCCGGGTCCTCCGCGTCGGTGATCGAGAGGATGTTGCCCACGGCGTCGGTGGTGAAGGTCCAGTCGAGCAGCCCCGGAACCTGGATCCTCTCAGGGAAGTAGCGCTGGTCGTAGCCCCGCGTCTCGGTGAGACCGTTGGCCAGAGTGAGACCGGTCAACGGACCTGACGGCTTGTAGGCGGCGCTGGTGACCACGGGCTGGGAGGGGTTGCCCCCGTCCTCGAGCGTCAACGTCTCCTGCCGGTCGGCATAGTCGTGGGTATAGGTGACCGTCACTCCACCAGGATAGCCGATCTCAGTGCGATTGCCGTTGTC
>JBAUDS010000181.1:0-2382 GCA_049678185.1 Thermoanaerobaculia bacterium | reverse complement strand
GTACGACGACCTCTACTGGATGGAGCACTTCGGCGACCCCGGCTACCGCTATATGACCGCCATGGTCGAGGTCTGGTGCCGGCTCGCTCTACGACTGGCCAACGCCGACATCCTCCCCTACGACTTTCGCTCCTATGCCGAAGTGGTCGGCGGCTTTTTGGACACCATCGAGAAGCAGCCCGAGGTGGCCGCCAACCTCGACCTGGCCACGGCAAGCGACGCCGTGGACCAGTGGAGACAGCAAGCCGAGCGACTCGACCGGACGCTCCGTACCCACCTGCAAACCGGGGACCTGTCACCCGCGCGGACGGCAGCGGTCAACAAAGCCCTGCTGCAGGTCGAGCGGCAGTTTCTCAGTACCGAGGGCATTCCCGACCGACCCTGGTTCAAACACGTCCTCTTCGCCCCGCGCTATACCTACGCCGCCATGTCGCTGCCGGGCATCCAGGAAGCGGTGGAGGTCAAGGACTGGGACCGGGCACGCCAGCAGGTCAAGCTCCTCAGCCAGCGTCTCGAGGCCGCGGCCACCATGGTCAAGCGCGCCACCGATGAGCTCGACCGACTCTGAGGTAGGGCACCACGCATGAATTCGAAATCTCTCCGATTGCTCCTTGCTGCGCTCCTCACGCTGACCACCTTGGCCATGGCCTCCCTCGTGTGGGCCCAGGGCGAGCGTGAAGACCTCACCGGATTCTCACGGGCTTCCGCAGATCGACAGCGTCAGCTCGAACAGCGGATCACGTCATCACTGTCGACCGGTCGAATCGAGGAACACCTGCGATGGCTCACCAGCCGGCCCCATCCCCCGGGATCCGAGGGAGCTCGCCTCACCGCCGAGTATCTGCATCAGCGACTGGTCGCGTACGGGTTCGATACCGAGACCGTCCGCTACGACGGTTACCTGACAGCGCCGGTCTCGGTCTCGCTCGATCTTCTCGCTCCGGTCAGCGAGTCTCTGCCCACGGTCGAGCCACAGATACCGGGTGATGCCTTCACCGAAACTGCCGACCAGCACCCCGGTTGGGCCGGCTACTCGCCGTCGGGCGCGGCCGTGGGAGAGGTGGTCTACGCCCACTTCGGCTCGGAGGAGGATTTCCACACTCTCAAGGAGATGGGAGTCGAGGTAGAAGACAAGATTCTGCTGATGCGCAATTTCGGGACCGGCGCGGGTCGCAAGATCCACAACGCCGAGCGCTTAGGCGCCGCCGGTGTCGTTCTCTACACCGACCCGGCCGAGGACGGCTACCCCTTTGGCGATGTCTACCCGGCCGGAAACTGGCGGCCGCCGGGGAGCATAATGCGGCGGTCACTCATCTTCCTGCCCTACGAGGGAGATCCGCTGTCACCCGGTTGGGCCTCGGTGCCCGGCGCCAAGCGGCTGTCACCGGAGGAGGTGGCGCTACCGGGAATCCCGGTGCTACCGGTCTCCTACGCCACCGCCGGGCGTATCCTCGAGCACTTGGCCGGACCGGTGGCACCTGCGGGGTGGCAAGGGCGGCTACCGCTCACCTACAAGCTCGGCCCCGGCTCGGCCAAGCTGCGGCTCGCGACCGAAATGGACAACCGGGACCGCCCGATGTTGAACGTGATCGGCCGGCTCGAGGGCGCAGAAGAGCCGGACCAATGGATCGTCGTGGGCAATCATCACGACGCTTGGATTTACGGCGCCGGGGATCCCTCCAGCGGCACCGCTGCCCTGCTCGAGCTCGCTCGTGTACTCGGCGAGCTGGCCCGCGACGGGTACCGGCCCCGGAGGACTCTCATCCTCGCCTTCTGGGACGCCGAGGAGATGCTGCTGGGCGGCAGCACCGAATGGGTGGAAGACCACGCTGCGGAGCTGCTGGAGAAGGCGGTCGCCTGCATCAACATGGACTCGGCGGTATTCAACCCCGATCGGCCACTGAGCGTCGCCGCCCACCCGATCCTCCACGCCCTCTTCCGCTCGGTAGCCAGGGATGTGGAGGATCCACGAACCGGTCAAAGCACCTTTGAGGTGTGGCGCGATCTGCAGAACCGCTTCAAGAAGGTTCCCGGCGTCGATGGCTGGGGCGAGTTCTTCGACCCCGGGCGGCGGCTCACCGAGCCCTGGGTTTTCGAGATCCCGTACGACGACGCAGCGCCCTTCTTCTCCCTTTTGGCGTTGCCGTCCTCCGACATGTACTACGGCGCCGACTACGGCATGTACCACTCGCTCTACGAGAACTTCCACTGGATGCGTACGGTAGTCGACCCCACCTTCGAGTACCACCTGGTCATGACCCAGATGCAGGGCTTCACCGCCCTGCGCCTGGCCAACGCCGATCTTCTGCCACTGGACTTTGCCGAGGAGGCTCGCTACTGGCGGCTCGCCTATCGCGATTTGGATCGGGTCGCCAGCGAGCG
>JBAUDS010000180.1:0-10805 GCA_049678185.1 Thermoanaerobaculia bacterium | reverse complement strand
TGATCCTCGACGTGGGAACCGGTTCCGGCTGTATTGGTCTCACCCTGGCCCTGGAGCTCGCGGCGGCCAGAGTCGTGGCCACCGATCTGTCACCGGGTGCGTTGGCCGTCGCCGCCACCAACGCCCGATGTCTTGGAGTCGAGGATCGTGTGCGGTTGGTCGCTACCGACCTGGCTCGGGGTCTGGATCTGACCCGCTTCGACCTGGTGGTCAGCAACCCGCCCTATGTCGGTCACGACGAGGCCGAGGACCTTTCGCCCGAGGTCAGATGCTTCGAGCCGGCCACGGCGCTGTTCTCTCCCACCGATGCCCATGGGGTCCTGGAGCGATTGCTCGACGAGCTCCAGCCAGTGAAGATGGGGACTCCGTTGGTCGTCGAAATCGGCCTTGGTCAGAGCGAGAAGGTGCAGAGCCTCGCCTCCGGCTCGCGCTTCGTGCTCGCGACCATCCGTCCCGACTACGCGGGTATCCCCAGAGTCGCGATCTTTCATCGAATATCGGAGAGAAGAAGGGTGGATCGATTCCGTATTCAGGGACCCAATCGGCTCGCCGGAACAGTCAGGGCGAGTGGCGCCAAGAACGCCGCCCTGCCCGCGCTCGCCGCCTCTCTGCTCACCGACCAACCCCTCGAGCTGGTCGGACTCCCACGGGTCCGGGACATCATGACCATGCGCAAGCTTCTCGACCATCTCGGGGTCGGCGGCGAGGAGGAGGGTGGCGCACTCCGACTTGTCGCTAACGACCGGGCCTCCACCGACGACGCTCCCTACGAGTTGGTCAAGACCATGCGTGCCAGCATCCTGGTGCTTGGACCGCTGGTGGCGAGGTTGGGACACGCCCGGGTCTCTCTTCCCGGCGGCTGCGCCATCGGTGTCCGACCAATCGACCAACATCTAGCCTGCCTCGAGGCGCTGGGTGCCGAGGTAGTGCTGGAACATGGCTATGTCACGGCTCGTGCCGAGCGGCTTGTCGGTGCCAGGTTCCGTTTCTCCACACCGACGGTGACGGGCACCGAAAACATGCTGATGGCGGCGGTTCTCGCCCGTGGCACCACGGTGCTGGAGAACTGCGCCCGTGAGCCCGAGGTCGCGGATCTCGCCAGGTTGCTCACCGGGATGGGGGCACACATCGACGGGGCCGGCAACGAGACTGTGGTCATCGAAGGGGTGGACGGGCTAGCGGGTACCCGACACACGGTTATCCCCGATCGGATCGAAGGCGGCACCTACCTGATCGGCGCCGCCATCACCGGTGGCGACATCCTGCTCGAAGGCGCCGATGCTGCCGATCTGGCGCCGCTGCTGGAAAAGTTGGCCGAGACCGGCTGCGAGATCCAAGATCTACCCGCGGGCATCCACCTGCGGCAGCAAGGGGAGCTCAAGCCCCGCGACACGGTCACGGCGCCCCACCCAGGCTTTCCCACCGATCTCCAGGCCCAGTACATGGCTCTCATGACCCAGGCCCAGGGGGGCTCGACGATCTGCGAGACCATCTTCGAGAACCGTTTCCAGCACGTCTCCGAGCTCACCCGAATGGGCGCCGACATCCAAGTGGAGGGGAGCTATGCCCGCATCCATGGTCCCAGCCGACTCTCCAGCGCCTCGGTCATGGCCACCGATCTGCGGGCCTCCGCCTGTCTGGTCCTGGCCGGCCTCGTGGCTCATGGCGAGACCTTGGTGGACCGCATCTATCACCTCGACCGAGGTTACGAGCGGATGGAATTGAAATTGCAGAAGCTAGGGGCCCGGGTAGAGCGACTGGGAAAAGGAGGCTGAGATGAGCGACTGCCTGTTCTGTCGAATTGCCGCCGGTGAGCTGCCGGCCAAGGTCGTTTACCAGGACGAAGAGATCATCGCCTTTCACGACGTCAACCCTCAAGCCCCCACCCACATCCTGGTGATCCCCAAGGAGCATGTTCCGACTCTTTTGGACACCGATGAGAGCCGGGCCCAACTCTTGGGCAAGCTCCAGCTTGCAGCCATCGAGATCGCCCGCCAAGAGGGGTTGGACAAGGACGGCTTCCGTCTGGTGACGAACTGTCTCGAGGGGGCCGGCCAGTCTGTGTTTCACATCCACCTCCATCTTCTTGGTGGCCGCCCTCTCGGCTGGCCCCCAGGATGATCTGGGTACTCGCTCTCACCCTGCTGGCGGGAGATCCGCGTCCCGCTGTCGTCGAGCTCCAGCTCGGCAACGAGCTGCAGACGGCGCTCGTCGAGGTCGAGGGCGCCCTGGAGGAGCAGCCGAATTTGGCTCGCCGGCTGGGCTTCGACTATCTACACGGGCATCTGCTGGAATCCCTGGGACGCGGGCTCGAGGCGCACGATGCCTTCGCCCGAGCCATGGGTGCTACCCCCGCGCTCGGTGGCTACAGCCGCTACCGTTTGGCTCTGAACCAGTTCCGCATGGGTCACCCCGAGGTGGCGGCCGGACTGCTGGCAACGCTGCTGGCCAACGAGCCTCCGGAGCCCCTGATCCCCGCCGCCACGCGGCTGTTTGTTCGCTCCCTGCCCCTGGGTGGAGACTGCCGGCTGCTGGCCGGGATGGGAGCCTGGGAGCTTCCCGTTGACCAGCGCCGCGCCCTCGATCTGGCCGCTGCCGACTGTGAGCTTCGTGTCGGGCGCACCCACCAGGCTGGGCCCCTGCTTATCGAGATACTGGAGGAGGGCCTGGAGGACGAGACCGCCCGCGGTGCCGCTGAGCGCATCGCATCGCTGACGCCGCCCTCGCGGAGCCCAGCCGAGATTTCGCTGCTGCTTGGCATGGCGTTTCATCGTCACCGGGAGTTCCAGGAGTCGACTCATTTTCTCGAGGTCGGTCTTCGAGACGGCCCGCGGACACCTTCTGTCACCGAGAAAGAGGAGCTGCTGGAAGTCCGCTACTCGCTGGCCAGAGGCTACTTCTGGCTCCGCGACTATGCCGCTGCCGCGGTGCGTTTTGGCGAGCTGGCGGCGGATGAGAGCGACCCGGCGAAGCAGGCCCGCGCCCTCTATCAACAGGGACGCTGCTTCGAGCTCCATGGGGACTGGAAGGCCGCGGCCAGGGCCTTTCGCCGGGTCCACGAGGTCGACCCGACAGGCGACTGGACCGCCGCGGCCCTGCTCTCCGCACTACGGGTCGAGTGGCGAGGGGGAAGAGAGGACACCGCTTCCGAGCTCCTGGCCCTTCTCCGCGCGAGAAGGGGATGGCGCAGCATGCTGCAGCGAGCCGCCCTGTTTTTGGCGACCTCGGAGATCGTGCGCTCCCGACCGCAGCAGGCCGCCGCCTGGCTGGAACAGGTCGGTCGGGCAACCGGTCCGACCCAGGTCGAGGTCGACTACTGGCGAGGTCGGCTGGCCGAAGCTCAAAACCAGAAACTGACAGCGGTTCGACACTATCTCTCGGTGATGCTGGCCGACACCTTCCACCCGCTGGCACAAGATGCCCGACAGCGACTGGCGACGCCGTCGATGGCCGCCACCACGCAGGACGAAGCCAGGCGGCTCGCCCAGTCGGGGCGCAATCGGGATCTCGAGAGCGTCTGGCTGCTGCTGGGAGATGCCGCTCCCGCGGGTGAGGCGGCACGCCGACGCCTGGAGCGGAATCTCCACCGCGATCCTGCGGCGCAGGGTTTTCTGGATTTGACCATTGTGCCGCCGGCCGACTGGCCGTTGTGGGAGACACCCATTCACCAGCCGGAGGAGCTGCTGCTGGCCTTGGGGATAGTCGAGCAGGACCCCTCGGTGGTCCAGCTCCACTTCCCCGTCGCCGAGGCCCCTCTTGGGCTCACCGGCAGCGGAGTTCTCGCCCATTCGGGTCTGATCCGACCGGCGATGCTGCAGGCCGAGATCCTGTTGCGCCGGGTTCCCGGCAGCGTGCCACCCCGACTCCTGCCCTCGTCGTTTCAGCACCTCCTCTATCCACTCCCCTACTACCCGATGATCGTCGGTCAGGCGGAGCGCTTTGACATCGAACCGATGTTGCTCATGGCCATCATCCGCGAAGAGAGCCGCTTCGATCCCGACGCCGTCTCCGCCGCCTCCGCCCGGGGCCTGACCCAGTTCGTCTTGCCGACGGCGCGACGTTTTGTCTCCACTGTCGGGCTGGCAGGGATCCGGGCTCAGGACCTCCACCAACCCGAGATCTCGATCGCCCTCGGGGCCGCCTATCTGGCGGACCTGGCCCAGCGGTACGGGGGTGCCCAGCACATGATGATCGCCGCCTACAACGCCGGCGAAGATCAGGCCAGGCTGTGGCAGAGCTACTGTTACAGTCGGGATGCCGCCGAGTACTTCAGCAAGGTCGGGTTCGCCCAGACCAGAGAGTATCTGCGCAAGGTCGCGAGCAGCCGGGCGCGGTACGAGGATCTCTACGACTAGCCGCGATCAACCGTCGGATTCCTGACTCTGGGAAGAGATAACGAGGGGCGGGAGCTCCTCACGAGGATCGTCGAAGTAGTCCATGATATCCGCCTCCTGGCGAAGATCCTCGGTCCAGCGATCGATCTCTTCGTTCAGACGTATCTCCCGCAGCACGGCCCTGATCTCCTCACGGACCTCTTGTTGGGGCGGGACAGGCTGACTGCTTGCCTCGAGCTCCGGCACCAGCACTTCGTTGTAGTACTGCTGAATCTCTTCGAGACCGACGAATACCCGGGCTCCGAGCCTCTCTTCCACGTAGATGAGCACCATCAATTGGCGCGCCAGAATCTGGCGCAGTCCCTGCTCGTCGAGGCCTACGTCCTCCAAGCGAGCGGCAAAGGCCTCGGCGCTGTCGTACTGCTCACGGATCTCGTCGAATTGGCGATCGACCTCCGCCACCGGGATTTCGGAGAAACCGAAGAGATCGATCTCGTGAAAGCGGAGCTTCTGATCGATAAGAAGATCCAGCACTCGGCGACGATAGTCGTTCTCGGACTCGCCTTCCTCCGGTGCCATCAACCCGATGCCTATCGCCTGGTCGAGGTCGGAGTCGAGGATGGGATCTTCATCCACCACGGCCAGAATGCGATCGACCAGAGCGGCCTCCGGCTCATCGACCTGCTGACCCGCGGCCAACGACGCCAGGCAACAAATGCCGACCAACGAAAGGGTTAAGGGCCTCGCCATGGGAGCGGCATGCTAGCATATCGACCCACACCCTCCCGGACCCATGCAAACACGAGTAACCGTCGGACTGGCCCAAATCGACTGCCACCTCGGACAGGTGGATGCCAATCTGGAGCGCCACCTCGAGTGGATCGCCAAGGCCCGCGAACGTGGCGTTGAATGGCTCCTATTCCCCGAGCTCTCGCTCACCGGGTACCGTCT
Source organism: Thermoanaerobaculia bacterium (assembly GCA_049678185.1). Lineage (GTDB taxonomy): Bacteria > Acidobacteriota > Thermoanaerobaculia > Multivoradales > JAHEKO01 > M0029. The sequence continues at coordinate 5,520 of JBAUDS010000180.1, read as the reverse complement.
CCTCCACCTGACCAGTCGGATGGCGATGCGGCCGGAGAGCTCGCCGGTGATTCAGCAGCTCGTCGAGGCCGCAGGTGAGATGTCCGTCATCGTCGGTCTGGTGGAGGAGGACGAGCAGGGTGTCTTGTACAACAGCGCGGTGGTTCTCGACGGTGGCGGGATTCGCCATGTTCATCGCAAGCTCTATCTCCCAACCTACGGCATCTTTCAGGAAGGCCGCTTCTTTGGCGCCGGAGACCGAATCGATCTGGTGCCCGTCAACGGCCGTCATCTGGGATTGTTGATCTGCGAGGACCTCTGGCATCCGGAGCTCGGCCGCCGACTGGCGGGCGCCGGAGCCAAGGTGCTGGCGGTCATCTCGGCCAGCCCCGGCCGACTCGGCGGAGAGTCGAAATCGGAGGGTCAGGACATCTGGGAGACAGTTACCCGCTCAACGGCCCTGCTCAACACCTGCTGGCTGTTGTACTGCAATCGCGTCGGCTGGGAAGAGGGCTCCTTCTACACCGGCTGCAGCCACATCGTCCGCCCCGGAGGGCAGATCATGGTCAGGGCTCCCTTTCTGGAGGAGGATCTGCTGGTGGCCACCATCGACCTGCGGGAGGTCGACCGGCTGCGCTGGCGGCTGCCGCTGGTCCGTGCCGACCGCTCCGACATCGAGGGGCCGGCATGAGCACGAGGCAGTATGTCCGCGACTGCATGCGGCTCGACCCCGAGTTGGCAGTGACGACTCTGGAGTCCTTTATCCGGGACGCCATCCAAACCGCGGGCGCCAAGGGTGTCGTGGTCGGTTTGAGCGGCGGCGTGGACTCGGCGCTGGCCGCGGCCCTGGCCACCCGCGCCCTGGGAGCCGACGCGGTGCACGCCTTCTTTCTGCCTCACCGGACATCCAACCCCGACTCGGTCAAAGACGCCGCCAGTGTGGCTGCAAGTCTCGGTCTGGAGCTACGGACCATCGACATCTCACCCATGGTGGATGCCTACTTCGAGCGCTTCGAAAATGAGGCCGATCGGATCCGCGTGGGAAACAAGATGTCGCGCGAGCGCATGGGCATCCTGTTCGACCAGGCCAAGAAACACGGTTGTCTGGTGCTGGGGACCTCCAACAAGACCGAGATCCTGCTCGGCTACTCGACGATATTTGGCGACAACGCCAGCTCTCTCAATCCGCTCGGCGATCTCTACAAGCAACAGGTCTGGCAGCTCTCCCGACATCTGGAAATCCCGGAGGAAGTGGTCGATAAGAGCCCCTCGGCAGATCTCTGGCCCGGCCAGACCGACGAGGAGGAGTTGGGGCTCGACTACGCCACTGCCGACGACGTCCTGTTCCTCATGTTCGATTGGGGTCTGTCGCCGGATGAGGTCCTCGAGCTGGGCTATGCCGCCGAGGCGGTGGAGAGAATCACCCAACGCGAGCAGCGGAACCGGTTCAAGCGACGGCTGATGTTGATTGCGCGGTTGTCGTCCAGCGCCATCAATCTGGATCGCGAGATTCCCAGAGACTGAGCCCTATGCCGGGAAGGCTCCTGATCGTCGCCACCCCTATCGGCAACCTCGACGACATCTCACCGCGAGCTCGTGCCGCGCTCGAGCAGGCCGACCTCGTCGCCTGTGAAGACACTCGGCGGACCGGTAGGCTCCTCAGCCATCTGGGAATCAAGAAAAAGCTCCTCTCGCTCCACGAGCACAACGAGCGCCAGCGTCTACCTCGCCTCCTCGACAGCCTGAGCCAGGGCGAGACCGTGGCCCTGACCAGCGATGCCGGCACACCGTTGCTCTCCGATCCCGGTTTTCTTCTGGTACGCGAGGCGATCGCCCAGGGTATTTCCGTCGAGCACCTGCCGGGGCCCTCGGCAGTCCTGGCCGCGCTGGTGGTCTCCGGGCTCCCCCCCTATCCCTTTACCTTTGCCGGCTTCCCACCCCCGAAGAGCGGCAAGCGGAAGCGCTTCTTTGCTCGCTTCGCCGACCTCGACCACACCCTGATCTTCTTCGAGTCGCCCCATCGTCTCCTCGCCAGCCTCGGCGACGCCCTCGACGAGCTCGGCGACCGTCCGGCGGTGGTGGGACGTGAGCTCACCAAGCTCTACGAAGAAGTGCTGCGCGGCTCACTCGGGGAGATTGTGGAGGAGATCCGGGCGCGACCCTCGCTCAAGGGCGAGTTCGTGTTGGTGGTGGGCGCCAAGAGCTCGTAACGCGACCCGCGGAACTTCTACCTGGGGCTGTTTATCCAGCAGCCCCCCAGAACCTGTGTCCCCTGATAGAAGACCGCCGCCTGACCCGGCGTGACCCCTTTTTGCGGCTGCTCGAACTCGATCTCGGCTTGTCCGTCGGCCAGCGGGCGGACCCTCGAATCGACCCCGGGGTGACGCGAGCGTATCTTGACGGTCGCCTCGATCTCTTCACCCGGATCGGCTCCGATCCAGTGCAGGCCGTTGCCGATCAGGCCGCCGGTGTAGAGCTCGTCCTCGCCACCCACGACCACCGTGTCGGTCTCGGGCTCGATACCAAGCACATAGAGTCGCTCACCGCCACCCTGACCGAGCCCGCGCCGCTGGCCGATGGTGTAGCGATAATAGGGTGCTCCTTCGCCCAGGCTCGTGCCTTCCCGGTCGACCAGCCGGCTCGACTCCGACAACCGTCCTTTGGGATAGCGCTCGGGGTTGTCGGCGAGCTCGCCCTCGACAAATTCCCGGATACCCGCCTCCACAAAACAGATCTCCATGCTCTCGCCCTTCTCGGCCACGATCAGACCCGCCTGCCGCGCCAGCTCGCGCACCTCCGGCTTGGACATGTCGCCGAGCGGAAAGATCGATGCCGCCAACTGCTGCTGGTTGAGCTCGAAGAGATAGTAGCTCTGGTCCTTGTCCGGGTTGACCGCCGTATGCAGCTCCCAGCCGTCCGACCCCGACAGGATACGGGCGTAGTGACCGGTGGCGATGCGCTCGGCTCCCAGGCTACGCGCCCGCTCGAGGAAGAGATCGAATTTGATCCAGGTGTTACACCGGGTGCACGGCATCGGTGTGCGACCCGCCAGGTAGTCCTCGACAAACGGCTCCACCACCTGGCGGCGAAACTCGGTGTCCAGGCGCAGGGTGTAGTGGGGAATACCACACTGCTGGGCGACCCTTCTGGCGTCCCCGATGTCCAGCGCGCCACAGCAACGCCCGTGGGTCTCCTCACCCGAGCGGTCCCACAGCAGCATCGACAGACCCACGACCGGCTGGTCCTCCCGCGACAGCAGCCAGGCCGCCACCGAGGAGTCGAGACCGCCGCTCATGGCCACCGCGGTGAGCTCGCTCATGGCGAGGGCTCGTCGGCGGCCCGGCTTCTCAGAACCGCTACCTCTTTGGTGAGCACCTCCAGGAAGTCGTCTACCTCTGCGGCCTTGTTGGAGATGCCAAAGCTCACCCGCAGGGAAGAGAGCGCCTCCTGGCTCGTCATGCCGAGTGCCAGCAGCGTCTGGCTCGGCTCCACCGTTCCCGACGAGCAGGCGGCACCGGTGGAGACCGCGTAACCTGCGAGATCCAATCGGATCATCAACGCCTCGCCGTCGACACCGGCCAGCGCGATATGCGAGGTGTTGGGCAGCCTTGGCACCGAGTCTCCGTGGACGACGACATCCAACTTACCCAGACCCTCTTCGAAATGGTCCCGTAGCGAGGCCAGCTGCAGCTGGCGTTCCGGCATCTCCCGGCGGGCGATCTCGGCGGCGGCCCCGAGGCCCACAACGGCCGGCACATTGACGGTACTGGCACGACGGTGGCGTTCCTGTCCTCCTCCAATCAGCAACGGCGTCAGGTCCGCCCCTTTGCGTACCCATAGGGCCGCCGCCCCGAGTGGTCCGTAGAACTTGTGAGCGCCAAGGGTCAGATAGTCCACCTCGAGGTTCTCCACCTCGACTGGTATCTTGCCCACGGCCTGCACCGCGTCGCAGAGCACCGCCACACCCTGCTCACGGCAGCCACGAGCGACCTCGGCGACCGGTTGCAGTGTGCCCAGCTCGTTGTTCGCCAGCATGAGGCAGACAAGAAAGGTGTCATCCCGAACCGCGGTCAGCAGGCTGGCTGAATCCACTCGGCCGTCACCTGCCGGAGCTATCCTGGTCACCTCGACACCGAGCTCCTCTGCCAGGGCAGCCGCCGCCGTCACCGACGGATGCTCGATCGCCGATAGAATCAGGTGGCCGGCGAAACCGGCCCGGCGGGCGCTGGAGAGAATGACGGTGTTGTTGGCCTCGGTACCCGAGGCGGTAAAGACGAGCTCCAGCGGCGCGGCGCCGAGGAGCGAAGCGGTCTGCCCCCGGGCCTCCTCCACGGCCTCTTGTGCCGCGCGCCCAAAGGCGTGGACCGACGAGGGATTGCCGTGGAGCTCGCCAAGCCAGGGGAGCATGGCGTCCCGGACCCTGGGGTCGAGGGGGGTGGTGGCGTTGTGGTCGAAATAAGTGCGGCGCATGGGAGCGTTGATTGTAACGTGGCTCGGCGGCCGCACCACAGAACCAAAGTGGTGGCAACTCCGTGAATACTGACAGATACAGTCGTTCTCTTGTCGCTCTGCTGGTCCTGGCGACCATTGCGCTCGCTCTCCTGGCGGGTCCGGTCGACGCTGCCAAGAAGACCAAGGAGCAGTTGGCCAATCTGCCCGCCAAGTACCGTATCTGGCTCGACTCGGTCGACCTGTTGATCACCAAGGAAGAGAAACAGGCCTTTCTCGAGCTGGAAAAAGACTACCAGCGCGATGCTTTTATCGAGCGTTTTTGGACGTTTCGCGATCCCTACCCGCAGACGACACGCAACGAGTTCAAACAGCGGTGGATCAGCCGGTCCGAAGAAGCGCTGTCGATGTTTGGCCGGCTGGACGAGGATCGGTCGAGGGTCTATCTCCTCAACGGCGAGCCCGAAGCCCGGATCGAGGTGAATTGCACCGAGCTGTGGCCGATCGAGGTCTGGTACTACCAGCGATCGGAGAACGCCGGCGAGGTTCTCCTGATGTTCTTCCAGAAAGGAGGCCTCGGACCCTTCCGGATATGGTACCCAACCGATGGCACCAGTGAGCTGTTGCGTTATCCCAGCGGCGACATCAGCTCCTGCGGTCTCAACGATTTGGACACCATCCAAGCCGTTTTGAACTTCGCCCAGCTCCAGGGCGGGGCCATGGGCTTCGCCACGGTGATGGGCAGCCTTCTCCATACCCCCGAGCCCCCCTCCGGGGAGTGGATGTCCACCTTTCAGGCCTATTCCACCGAGATTCCCGAGGATGTCGAAGCCATCGATGCGGCGGTCAAGATCGAGTACCCGGGGCGCCATCAATCTCGCACCGTCGTCCAGGGAATCATCTCCATCGATACCGAAGAGGCAGAAATATCCAAGCTTTCCGAGTTCGGCTCCTACAACTTTATTCTCACCGGCGAAGTCGTCCGCGACGACAAGCTCTTCGACAGCTTCCGGTATCAGTTCAACATCCCGGAGTCGGATGTAACGGGGGACCAGTTTCCCCTCGTCTTCGAGCGCTATCTTCGACCCGGCG
>JBAUDS010000179.1:0-12008 GCA_049678185.1 Thermoanaerobaculia bacterium | reverse complement strand
CCCTGGCTTCCGCCACCCACCCCGGCCGGCACGGTGGCCGGCCGCTTCAGGCCCGCACGCCGCCAGGCCGAAATCGGCCGACCCGGGGCGTGGATACATGGCCGCCGCGACACAGACAATCGCCGTTATACTCTGAGTAGTGACCGCAGACATCGTAGAGTCGCCGCCGCCGACCGGCTGGCGGGATCGTGTTGTTCCGGCCCGTGAGGCGGTGGCCGCGGTGCGCTCGGGCGACCACGTCTTTGTGGGGACGGCTTGTGCGACGCCGCGGGTGTTGGTGGCGGCGCTGGAGGACCTCGACACACCGGTCTCCGATTTGCTACTCGTGCACTTCCTGACCGATGGTGTGGTGCCCGTCTACAAGGGTGGGCCCTCGACCCGCTTCCGCCACCGGGTGTTTTTTGTCGGCAGCGACACCCGGGCGTTTGTCGAGAAGGGCAAGGTGGACTACGTGCCGGTGTCGATCGCGCAGGTGCCCCGTCTGATCGCCGATGGTCGGATCCCCATCGACGTGGCCGTCATACAGGTGTCCCCACCCGACGACGAAGGCAACTGCAGTCTTGGGGTTTCGGTGGATGTCATCCCGGCAGCGATCGCGGCGGCGAAGACCGTGATCGCCGAGATCAACCCCAACATGCCACGGACGCATGGCGAGTCGAGCGTTCCGTTCGCCGACATCGACTACGCCATCGAGGTGGACTCGCCCGTCATCGAGTATCTCCACGAGCCCGCCGACGAGGTCGGCAAGCAGGTGGCTCGCTATGTGGCGCGCGTCATCGACGACGGCTCGACACTGCAGATCGGGCTGGGGCGCATCCCCAACGAGATGCTCAAGTACCTCACCAACCGGCGAGATCTGGGGGTGCACTCGGACGTGATCACCGAGCCCCTGGTCGACCTCATCGACCAAGGGGTGGTGACCGGGAAGCGAAAAACCCTCTACCCGGAGCAGGTGGTCGCCAGCTATTGCATGGGCTCGAGGCGGCTCTACGATCTGGTCGACGGCAATCCGCTCTTCAACTTCAGACCCATCGAGGAGATCTGTGATCCCGAGCAGATCGCCAGGAATCACAAAATGGCCTCGGTTACCCAGGCCTTTGCCGTCGATCTCGGCGGACAGGTGTGCGCCGATCAGTTCGAAGGCACGCTCTACAGCGGGGTCTCCAGCCAGCCCGAGTTCCTGCGTGGCGCGGCCGCATCGGTAGGGGGAAAGCCCATCATCTGTCTGGCCTCGACGACCGACGACGGCACCCAGTCGCGTATCCGGCCGCTCCTGAGAGAGGGTGAGGGCGTCACCATCGCCCGCTCGGATGTCCATTATGTGGTCACCGAGTACGGCATCGCCTACCTCTTTGGCAAATCAGTTCGTGAGCGGGCGCTGGCCCTGATCGAGATTGCTCATCCCTCCTTCAGAGAAGAGCTGCTGGAGGAGGCGAGGAGGCTCGCATATGTCCCCAAGAAACAGATACTGAAGAGCCGCAAGGCCTATCCCGAAGAAGAGGAGCGCGAGGTGGTGCTCAAGGACGACCGCAAGGTCCTGTTGCGGCCCACCCGTGCCAGCGACGTCGACGGCATGCAGGAGCTCTTCTACAGCCTCACCGAAAAGGACATCTACACTCGGTTCTTCACCAATCTAAAGTCCTTCTCGGCATCGCAGGCGCAACATCTTTGCAGCGTGAGCTACGAAGAGGAGATGGCCTTCCTGGCGGTAGTGGGCGGCTGGGAGGAGGAGCACGTCGTCGGTAGCGGCTGCTACTACGCCGATCCCTCGACCAATCTCGCCGACGTTGCCTACATGATCCACCCCGAGTGGCAGGGCCTGGGGCTGGGCGGCCATCTCCAGAAACGCCTGATCGAGTACGCCAAGTCGAAGGGTCTGCGCGGCTTCACCGCCGACGTTCTCAGCGAAAACGAGAAGATGATGGCGGTATTCGAAAAGGGCGGCTTCAAGGTCTCGAGCAAGGTGGTCGAAGGCACCTACGAAGTGGTCATGCTCTTCGAGTAGTCGCCCGCCCCACCTGGAGTCTCCGTAGGTCACCCCACCAGGCAAAGGTCTCGCGTCCGTGATGCAGATCGAACACCTCGAACCGGACGCCGATGGCCATCATGGCCCGGCTCTCCCTCGGTGCCGTGCATGACCCTGCCCACAAAAACAGAGCGCCGCTGGACGCATGGATGTCTGGCTGCCGTGTTGGCGCTCAGCTTCTGTCTCAATCTCTTCCCTCTGTGGTGGGGACTCCCGGCGCTCAACGCCTGGGCCTTTGACGAGATCCGGCCGGCGGCGGTGTTGGAGGGTCTGGAGAAACAGTTCTCCGACGGTTGGTCGGGACCCTATCCGCCGTTTCATTACTACCTGCTGGGTACACTCTTCTGGCCGGTGGTGTGGGCGAAGGAGAGCGGGTGGTTGGCAATGGATGCGCTCCGCCAGACGACCCTGCTCTACCTCCTCGGCCGGTTTCTCAGCGTGCTGCTGGCCACGGCCACTGTCTACCTGGTGTATCGCTGCGCTCGTCTGCTCGGCGATCGCCCGACCGCCGTGCTCTCAGCTCTCATAGCGGCGACGATTCCCCCCTTTGTCTTTCATGCCAAGACCATCAACCTCGAAGCCCCCTACCTCTTCTGGTTCATGCTCTCGGTCTTTTTTCTACTGGGGGCGCTGGACCGGCATCGGTTACGGGACTATCTAGGCTTTGCCGCCGTTGCCACCCTTGCGATCTGCACCAAGGACCAGGCCTTTGCCTTCTATGTTCTAGTGCCTCTCTTTCTGTGGCTGGATCTCGATCACCACCGGCGCCGCGACCCGGACACCTACGGCTCTCGCTGGAAGAGTCTGTTGGATCGCCGTCTTGTCCTCGGTGCCCTGTTGGCCGTTGTTCTCTTTGTGCTCGTCCAAAACCTTCTCTTCAATGCCGAGGGCTTCCGCCGTCATCTCTGGTTGATCACCCATCGCTCGCCGAGTCTGTTCAAGATCTACGAGCCGACCCTGCGTGGATATGGAGCCCTGATACTCCAGAGCATGCGACACCTGGCCTTCGCGTTGGGTCTGCCGCTCGCGCTCGCCGGCGTCTGGGGGGTGGCGATGACGCTGCGCCACCCACGGCAAAACCGCCGGCCGCTGGTGCTGCTAGGTCTGGGCCTCTCCTACTAGGTCTTTTTTGTCCTGGTCATCCGCCACAACTATGTGCGGTTTCTGCTGCCGCTGGCGTTGCTCTTGAGCTTCTTTGCGGCACGCGCACTGATCGAGATTGGGCGCAACTCGACTCTCCCCCGCATGGTGGCCGTGCTGCTGGTGGGGGGCATCTTGCTGCACGCCCTGCTGCGAGCGCTGTCGGTAGACTTCCTCATGCACTGGGACAGCCGCTACCGAATCGAGGGCTGGGTCGCCGCGAATGTAGCGGCGCACGAGGACGCGGTGGCGGTCGGCCGCCAAAATCTGCTGCCCCGCGGTCTGGAGATCGTGCCGTGGTCACGAGTCCGGGAGCGAGGGGCCGGCTACTTCAACAAGAGAGGAGTCGACTATCTGGTGTTGAGCACCGACGACCTGACCAGCCGGCGTCGCCGGGAGTTCTATGCCCTCTTGTCAGGGGGCGAGCTGGGATTCGAGCTCGAGCTCCGACACCGGGGTGAGCCGCCGATAAATCTCCTCGACACCGACGGTATCCATACGAATCTCAAGTATCTGAATCCTGAGATCGAGGTCTACCGGCGCTCGCCCGAGTCGACCGAGGAGTAGCTGGTAGCGTCATTTTGGACTTACGAGATCCAGCGCTTGCGGGCCCCGAGCTGGGTCGATGGGGCCTTGTCGAAGCGGAGGGAGACTATGATGGGGCGGCTATGACAGAGCGAGACGATTCTGCCGCGACGACGTTTTCGCCGATCCGCTGGGGGAAAAGCGGGCTCGAGCTGCTCGATCAGACCCGGCTACCCAGGGAGGAGACCTGGCTCGTCTGTCGCGAGCCCGAGGCGGTGGCCGGGGCCATCCGCCGGCTTTCGGTGCGGGGAGCACCGGCCATCGGGGTCACCGCAGCCTATGGGTTGGTCGTCGGTCTCCAATCGGGCAGCCAGGAGCAGGGGCTGCGCGAGCGGTTCGACAAGACCTGGGAGCTGCTGGCGGCGACGCGACCGACGGCGGTCAATCTCCGCTGGGCGCTCGACCAGGGACGGCAGGTCTTCGAGCGGCACGCCGGCGAGGGACGCGAGGCCGTGACCGCCGCGCTGCTCGAGTGGGCGCACGGGCTCCACGCCGCCGACATCCAGACCAACCGGCGGCTGGGCGCCCACGGCGCCACCCTTTTCGCCAAGGGTGACCGGGTCTTGACCCACTGTAATACCGGGGCGCTGGCCACCGCCGGTTACGGCACCGCCCTGGGGGTGATCCAGTCCTCGTGGGCCGATGGCAAGCTTGGCATGGTCTGGGTCGACGAGACCCGGCCGCTGCTGCAGGGGGCGCGGCTCACCACCTGGGAGCTCGAGCGGCTCGACATCCCCTACCGGCTGGTGACCGACTCGAGCGTCGGCGCCCTGATGTCCCGAGAGCTGGTCGACCGGATCGTCGTCGGAGCCGATCGCATCGCCGCCAATGGCGACACCGCCAACAAGATAGGCACCTATACGGTGGCGGTGCTGGCAAACCGTCATGGGGTGCCGTTCTATGTGGCGGCGCCGCTGTCGACCATCGACCGCGCCACTCCCACCGGCTCCGAGATCCCCATCGAGGAGCGCGATCCGGCCGAGGTGACCGCTGTGTTTGGCACTTCCATCGCTCCCAGCGAGACCCCGGCCGCCAACTTCGCCTTCGATGTCACCCCGCACGAGCTGATCACCGCCATCATCACCGATGCCGGGGTGCTGGAGGCGCCGTTCGAGGAATCCATCGCCCGGGCATTTGCGGATATCTAGACATCGGAGGAGCGTGCATGTCGATGCGTCGTACACGGGGACTCACGGTCGTCCTTATCCTGCTGGCACACTGTGTGATTGCGGCTGCCGGGTGGGCCGAGGCTGCGGCCCCCGCCGATGGGCCGCCACAGGCCGGCCAGGTAGTGGCCGATTTCTCCCTTCCAGATCTGGACGGCGAGGCACACGACCTTGCCGCCCGACGCGATGCCGGACCGGTGGTCCTGGTCTTCTTTCGCGGTGCTTGGTGACCCTACTGCCGCACGCAGCTCGTCGAGCTGCAATCACACCTGGCGGAGTTCGAAGAAGCAGGGATACCGGTGTGGGCGATCACCGGTGACGAGCCGACGCGACTACGCTCCTTTCGAGATGAGGAGGGGATCGGTTTTCCCATCCTGCTCGACCCCGAGGGGGAGACCTTCGAGCTCTACGGCATCCGCAACGAGGAACACCGGAAGACCGTCCCCCACCCGACGGTGATCCTCGTGGATACCGAGGGAGTGGCTCGCTGGGTGGTGAGCGACGAGAACTACAAGGTCCGTCCGCCGGCCAGCGAGGTGCTGGCGGCCGTTGACACCCTCACGAGAGCTCCCGCGAGCCCGCGGGATTGAGCTCCGGACCCGCTGACGAGGTAGGCGAGCCGTCCAGCTCGACCGCAGCACCTCACCCGGTCTCTAAGACGCCAGCCGCAGCTAGGACGGCCACAACCAGCCAAAGACTCCAGCGGTCAGGAGCCCGTAGACCAGCCCGTCGAACATGTGCTTGAGCGACGTGCTCCAGGCCACACCCATCCAGATCGAGTTTGTGACCTGCCCGACCCCGTAGCCCAGAAAGGCCACGGTGCCGGTGACACGAAAGACCGTCAGATAGTCGGTGCCCGGCGCGAGGGTGCGGCCGGCCAGATAGGCGGCAAAGACCCCGATCACCAGACAGAAGACAAACCACATGGCGAGATACTTGCCCATCGCCGGTGCGCCGCTGGGTATCACGGTCATGAAACCGACCGGCCCCTGTTTGTACCTGTCGGTCATCTCGGGTGAGCCCATCTCTTTGGGGCTGGCACACCAGGGGAAGCCATAGTTGCCGGGTGGCAGCTTGGCCTCCCGCATAGCCGCCAGCAGGCCGTCCTCGTTGGGCATTTTTGTGTAGTTACTGCGGTGATAGGTCAGCAGCATGTGGATAATCGAGCTGGCGATGAAGACAAACACCGCCGCGAGGACGATCGGAAGCCAAAGAGCTGTCAGTGAAACCATTCCAGCATCCTCCTTCGAGAAGATCGGGGTTGGCTCGCGCTGCTCGCACAGCAGCGGTCGAGCGCTGGTTTGACGTCTGAGCTGGAGCCATCGTAGCACGCACCGCCACAGCCAGAAGATGGGCCGAGACAGACCTCTTCTTTGAACCGCGGGTGCCGAGAGCTTTGTTGGGTCTAGCGAGTTCGCTGCCAGTCGCCGGTGGAGAGGAAGTCCTCCATCTCACTCCAGAGAGCATCGATATCGCAGCGCATCACGATCAGGTCGTGTCTCTTGCCCTCGAGATCTTTGACGTAGTCGGGCAGAACAGCCTCCTCACGAAACCCGAGCCGCTTGAAGATGCTCTGTGCCGCCACCTGCGGCCGCATCATCTTGACCACGATCTCCTCGACCTTGGCTCCGATCGCGAGGCGATAGAGCTCGCGGGCTATGAGGGCACCGAGGCCCTGGCGCCGGTGGGGTCCGGCAACGATGAGCCGCAGCTCACCGACATGTTGTTTCCAGTCCTCGCCGGATAGCTCCAGAGTTCCATCGGCGACGATGCGGCCATCGACGATGGCCACCAACCGCTTGGCGGCCCCTGAGCCGCACTCGGCGATCCGTCGCTCCACCACCTCCCGCTTGGTGACGTCGCGGCGAAGGTAGGCGCGGTCGGCCGCGGACAATGAATCGAAGAAGGCGAGGGATCGGTCGAGATCGTCGGTGGTCATCTCACGGATGACGACCGCGGTCTGGTCCTTGAGCTCGAGGTTCTTGTGCACGCCAGAAGCCCTCCTTTGGCAGGTGGACAAGAGACTGGAGGCGGAGTGGTTGCTCGCGGTCAGTCTACCACCGGCTCGGGTGAGCCGGGCTCAACCGCTGGTTGGAATCTGAAATCCCGCCACCCGGAGCTTGTTGACCATATCGGTCTTTTCCATGGCCTTCATGTGGGCCTCCTCGGGCGTGACGGCCCGTGCCTTGACCAGCCGCAAGAGGTCGTCGTTGAGCAACTGCATCCCGAGCTGCTTGCCGGTCTGGATGGCGGTAGGGATCTGGTGGGTCTTGCCGTCACGAATGTTGGCGGCGACACCGTGGGTGACCACCATGATCTCGAGCGCGGCGACGCGGCCGGAGCCGTCCTGGCGCTTGCACAGGGTCTGACAGACGACCCCCTTGAGAGACGCCGCGAGCATGGTGCGGATCTGGTCCTGCCGCTCGTGCGGGAACTGGTCGATGATGCGGTCGATGGTGCTGGCCGCACTCGAGGTGTGGAGCGTGCCAAAAACCAGGTGCCCGGTCTCCGCCGTCTCGATGGCCGTTTCCGTGGTCTCGAGATCCCGCATCTCACCCACCATCACGATATCGGGGTCTTGACGGAGCGCCGCCCGCAGGGCCCGCTTGAAGCTCTCGGCATGTTCCTTGATCTCGCGCTGGCTGATGCGGCAGTGGTTGCTCTGGTGGACGAACTCGATGGGGTCCTCGATGGTGATGACGTGGTCACGCCGATGCCGGTTGATGTAGTCGATCATGGCCGCCAGCGTCGTCGACTTGCCGCTGCCGGTCGGCCCCGTTACCAGCACCAGGCCCTTGTTGAGCATGCAGAACTGGGCGAGGCTCCCCGGCAGCTCGAGCTCCTCGAAGGTCAGAATCTTGCTGGGAATGTGCCGGAAGACCGCACCGGTGCCCAGGTGGTTGCGAAAGATGTTGACCCGGAAGCGACCGAGTTCCGCCACACCATAGGCAAAGTCGGTGTCGCATCTCTCCTGGAGCTCTTCCTTGGCCCGCTGCGGCATGATTTCGGCGATCAACCGCTGCATCGACTCGGGGGAGAGCGTCTGGGTGTCCTGCTCCGAGGCCGGGACCATGGTGCCGTGGATCCGCAGCATAGGGCGAGTTCGCGCCGCTAGATGGAGGTCGGATGCCCCGACGCTGATCGCGTACTTCAAATACCTGTCGATTTCCGCCATCGTTCGAGCTCCTAGAGGATGGGGGTGTCTTCGGTGTCGCTGACGGCAGCGCGGTCGAGCGAAATCCGCACGATCGCGTGGTAGGGGATCACGTGGATCTCCTTGTTTTTGCTCTCGAGATAGAGCTCATGACCCGCGGCGCTGGCCTCGAAGCGGAGAAGCGTTCCGGTGAGCGGCTCCCCGCGGACTGTCTCGACGGCCACGTGGATGCGCTCGGTCATGATGCGCTCGAGGTTGAGGCTGGTGAGCCCGGTCACCTCGAGGTTCCAGGCCACGGTGTCACGGTACTGGTCCAGCAGGACTCGTATCTGTCGACCGAGGGTGGTGCCGATGCCGCTGAGCAGCTTGGCACCGACCCCGGGGTGCTTCTCGAGCAGCCGGTCGAGATTCTGCTGTCCCAGGGCAAGCGCCCGTGTCCGCTCGACGGCCTGGGCAGCGCCGGGCTGATCACCGCTATCGATCAGCGACAGCAAACCAAAGACGCCGCCGGCGCGCACGGTCATGAAGAGCTTCTTGATGCCGCTGACGACGGTATAGACCTCGACCACACCCTCTTCGACGACGAACATCGTGTCGCCGGTGTCTCCCGTGGAGAAGACGGTCGCTCCCGCTTGCCATTCGACTTCCTCGACCATCTCGGTGACGATCGAGAGCTCCTCTGGAGCCAGCGAGGCAAAGAGCGGTACCGTGGCGAGAAAATGTTGCCGTTCTTCACTCATGGAGACCTCCTTGGGTAGAGCGAAGGCTATCCTGTTCGCACGGGATCTGCACGCAAACGCATTCACAGACGTCGATAATCCCCAATTCAGACCAACTTAATCGTCAAATTGCGGTATTGTTATTTCGAATCCTCGAAATTACACTTACAGGTAAGAGTATCGGCATCCGCGGCGCATCTGGCGGCGCGGCGAAGCGACTCTCTACTGTGGCAACCGAAGGCGGGGGGCCCGGCGCGGGGTGGAGATGATCTCCTGGCCCGTGTTAGAGGGGATTCTCATCCTCGAGGCAGGAAGGGGATCCCGAGATCAAGAGCAGCGGTGGCGAATAGGGGAGTTTCGAGACTGTCGATGAAGGAACCGGAGCTACTGTCGGTCCCCAGAATCCTCTGGAAGAGGAAGTCCTGGATGCTTTTCTTTGTCCTCGTGGGCGTTCTCGGGGGCTTTCTCGCCTGGAAGTTGCTGCCACCCAAGTACAGGGCCAGCACCATGATCCTGGTGGAGTCTCAGAAAGTGCCCACCGACTACGTGAAGACGACGGTGACCAGCAGCCTCGCCGAGCGCCTCAGGACGATCCAGCAACAGATCACCAACCGCGAGAACCTCGAGCGGATCATCTTGGAGTTGGATCTCTATCCCGAGCTCCGACAGACGGCGCCGATGGAGGACTTAGTCGGTCATGCTCGGCGCGCGCTGCGGGTGCGGGTCGAGCGAGGCGCTACTTTTCGAGTTTCCTTTAGCGGCACGGACCCGGTGGAGGTGGCGCGGGCCGCCAACCGAATCGCCGAGCTCTTCATCGACGAGAACCTGAAGGTTCGGGAAGGACAAGCGGAGAGAACTTCGCAGTTCCTCGAGACCGAGCTGGAAGAGATCAGGGGCCGCTTGGAGGAACAGGAAGAGGCAGTGGCCCAGTTCAGACTCCGGCACGAAGGCGAGCTTCCCGAGCAGAGAGATTCGAACCTGGTAGCGATTTCGCGTTTGGAAGCCGAGCTCGAGGCCAACAGAGAGTCTTTCCAACAGGCCGAGCTGCGCAAGTTGCTCATGGAGAGCGAGTTGAGATCTCAGGGCACCGAGACCATCTCTCCGGCCACATCGATTTCGCGCCTCGATGAATTGAAGCTCGAGCTCGCGCAACTGAGATCGCGCTTTACCGACCGCCATCCCGATGTAGTCCGTCTTCAGCGGGAGATCGCCGAGCTGGAGTCCCGGGCCACGGAGCCGGCAGAGGTAGAAGAGCTGCCACAACCCTCCGCCACCGACATCTATGCGGGCGCGGAGATCCAGTCACTCGATCGCGACCTCGTGCGGCTCGAGTCCGAGCGGAACGAGATCCTCGCGGAGATGGGCCGTTTCGAGCGTCGTCTCGAGCGCACCCCGCGGGTACAGCAGGACCTGCTCATTCTGACCCGCGACTACGACAACCTGCGTGAGTCGTACGAGAATCTGCTCAGCAAGCGCCTCGAGGCCCGTCTGGCGGAGAACCTCGAGAGGAGCCAGCAGGGCGAACAATTCCGCATCCTCGAGCGAGCGGTGCCGCCCGGCAGACCATACTTTCCGCAACGGACGATGTGCCTTGGAGGCGGTCTGCTCATCGGACTGGCCTTGGGGCTGGGTTCCGCATTCCTGCGCGAAGAAGTCGACCAGACCTTTGGTGATCCGCAGTCACTGCAAAGCGCCTTTCCGGGAGTTGCAGTCCTCACATCGATACCGCTGATTCGCACCAAGCCAGGTACTCGGCCGAGAGCCCCGTGGAAGGAGAAGAAGACCGCGTGAGCCAGAGCGAAAAACGCCACGCGAAGGGCCCAAAACGGGGTCCCAAGGGTATCCGACGTCTGCGCTCGGTGGAAGTCAGGGCAGACACCCCAACGGTCCACTCGTGGGTTGCCCCCAACTCCTTTGCGGCAGAGCAGTATCTGAACCTGGCGGTGCGCATCGAGGAGCGGGTAGCCGCACGCGAGGGCCCCGCTTTCTTGCTTTCGGTGAGCTCGCCCGAGCCGGCCTCAGGAAAGACACTGACCAGTCTCAACCTGGCCCTGACGCTCGGGCGGATCTGCGAGGGCCGAGTGCTGTTGGTCGAGTGTGACCTGCGAAGGCCCAGCCTCTTCCAATATCTCGAGGGGGAGGGCCCGGTCCCGGGGTTGGCGGACATTCTCGTCGACGATGTGGAGTTCGGCGAGGCCGTCGCGACCGTGAAAGGCACCAGGCTAGATCTGCTGGGCGCCGGTACCGTAGGCAAAATGGAGAACCTGATTGCAGACAACCGAATGGTCGAGGAGATCGGGCAGCTTGGGTCGTTGTACGAAATCGTGATTTTCGACTCACCACCCTTGCCGATGGCGACGGGCCGTAGCCTGGCAAACATGGCACAGGGTGTCCTACTTGTCGTCCGGGCCGGACAGACGAGAAAGAGGGACATCGAGGACGCTCTTTCGGCACTCGAGCCAGGCAAGGTCGTCGGCATGGTGTTGAACGGAGTTCGACAGAGCAGGCTCGGCTCCTCAGCTTACAGTTCCTATGCCTACTACGACCGCGACCAAGCCTCGACTATCGACGGCGAAGAGACGACCAGACGGGCCGGCGAGGGCGTCGAGCCCTTTCCGCGGGACTTCTCGATGAACGACGGTACGGAGCCCGGCGAAGGAACCTGAGGTGTTTCGTTTTCTCAACCGCTACTGGGTCTCAGCCGCTGTCCTCAGCGTGGTGGTGGAGTCCGGGCTCATCCTGCTGTCGGTCTGGGTGGCCAATCTCCTCCGCTCCTGGGTGTACTACGGTCATCTGGAGGGCAGTGCTCCCGCCTTCTTCGTTTCTCATCTCTGGCTGCGGCAAGGGGTATTGGTCGCCACAATCCTGCTCGGGCTCTACGCCAACGGTCTCTACGACTTTCACGAGCACTTCAACCCTCGCGAGCTTTTCATCCGCATCGGTCGCTCTCTTGGCCTGGCGAGCGTCGTCCTGCTGGCTCTCTACTACGTCACCTTTGGCGCGCTGACGACGGGTCGCGGGGTTTTTGCCGTAGCCATGGTGGTCACTGCCGTGCTGCTCACCTCGTGGCGGCTGTTGTTGGGCTGGCTGCTGAAGAGCTCGGCCAACAGCGATCGGGTGATGATCATCGGTACCGATGAATGTGCGATCGATCTTGCCCGAGAGGTCCTGCAGCGCAAGCACCTGGGCTTCCACATTGTGGGTTTTGTGGGTGACGA
>JBAUDS010000178.1:0-1988 GCA_049678185.1 Thermoanaerobaculia bacterium | reverse complement strand
ACCTCAGACCCCGGCGGCGAGCGGTTTGGAGGTGACCAGAATCAGATTCACACCCTCGGGCTCCGCCATGACGAAATGGCGCCCCTCGGGTGCACCCTGCTTGCCGATTCGGAGCAGCTCATCCTCGGTTCGATGAATGAGAAACCAGTCGGCGGCACCCTCCATCAGCGCTCGATATGGATTCCGTGGATGAAAGTTGCCGATCAGCATCAGCCCACCGGGCGCGAGGCACCCATAGAGGTACTTCACTACCTCGATCGCCGTTCGTTGCTCGAGATAGTCGAAGAGGCCCAGGGAGTAAACAACATCCTGATCAACTAGCTCTACCCGACCCTTCACGATGTCCCAAAGGCTTGCGAGCAGGAACCTGGGCTCGATCACGCCTGCTGGAACAGCCTCCCGGGCGTTGTCCAAGGCTTTCTGATCCTGGTCCAACATTGTCCAGATAATCTGCGACTTTGGTGAGTCGCGAGGAAGGAGTCTGGTCATCGTCGACACCTCATGCGCTGGTCCGGACGCGATGCTGGTTACATGCAGAGGCGTCTTCTGAGACAGGCGATCGAAAATGACTCCCTGAACGATTTTGGCGCGATTCCTTATGGCGTTGGCCGCTGGGCTCGAGAAGAATGCATAGTTGAGCAATTTCCCCATGTTGGTGGGTGCTGCGAGCACCTCATCACCATACACATAGTTCAGCAGGCGATCATCGCCGGCGTAGCCTCTGGGTTTCTTCAGCGCCCTGTCCATAAAAGGGCTCTGGTTGACCAGCTCCGGGAGATCGCCGAGCGAGCTCTTGAGTACTTCGGTAGCCGCTTCCGGATCCGTATGCTTGGCCGATATCTCGTCCAGTGCCTGGCGAAGGGACTCGGCAAACCTAGGAAACTCCTCCATCAGCTCGCCGTCGGTCATCCCAGCCGTCCTTACGTCAGCCTCCCTCAAGCAAGTGGCAATGTCGGAGATCCTCCTCGAAACCTCCGAGTCGACACCGGAAGGGGTCCCATCACCCCGAGGCAGGTGTGCTCTTCGAGAGCCGGATCGCCCTTGTATCCCGGATTGCTCCACCCGAGCGAGCGCCTCGTACGCAATTTCTTCCCCCAGGTCGATGATCTCCCGCACTCGTGCGGATCTGCCTGCGAGCTCATGAGGCACTCGCGGTCTGAGCAAGATGTCGCAGGGTGGCGTCGCAAAATAGATCTCAGGCCGGGTGGCCCAGCCGAGAAGTCTCAGCAGATGAGGTTTCAGCTTGGTACGGATGGGAAGGCTGCGCCGCTTCTCACTGCGAATCGGTTTGGCCTGGATGCCAATGACCAGATCCGACCCCTCGGTGTACAAGACGTTGGTCGGGAGGGGTGAGAAGACCGCACCATCTGCCAGGACCATCTCGCCCAGGCGGCGCTTGGACATCACCACCGGATTCGCCAGGCTTGCCCCGACGGCATCGAAAACCCGCCCATGCCGGAAGATCACCGGTCGCTGCGAGATCTTGTCCGCCGCGACGATGAACAGCGGAATCATGAGCTCGTAGAATTCCGGGTCCGAGCCCGAGACTCGAACGAGTGACGCGAGGAGTTTCTCGGCTCGGGTCCGTCCAAAGTGGTGCAGCTCCAGCCCCCCAGGCGTCGGGCTGTCGACCCCTTCGTTGGCGAAGTTGTCGATAACCCAGCTGCGGATCTCTCGTGCGGGCGCACCTGCCGCATA
The DNA here is from genome assembly GCA_049678185.1 of Thermoanaerobaculia bacterium. Lineage (GTDB taxonomy): Bacteria > Acidobacteriota > Thermoanaerobaculia > Multivoradales > JAHEKO01 > M0029. Next base: position 290 of record JBAUDS010000178.1, on the reverse strand, counting down.
GAGCGCACCTATGACAGCGCCCACGCTGGTGCCGGAGATCATGCTGATCGGGATCTCCAGTCGATCGAGAGCCACCAACAACCCAATGCCCACCAAGCCGATGGGGTAACCCGGACCCAGGGCCACGCCAACCCGCTGGGCTTCGAACAGTCCTGATGCTGCCGGAGACAGCTCCACCTTGCCACCTGCGCCGAGCTTCTCGGCGGTCCGCGTGTGGGAGAGGGTACGAACTGACACCTCGGGCCCCTTGCTGGTGGTGCCAGGATACAGACAGGGGCGTGCGCTGGCGC
>JBAUDS010000177.1:0-3641 GCA_049678185.1 Thermoanaerobaculia bacterium | reverse complement strand
AATTGACCTGCTCCGGGTCGAGTAGCGCCCGGCGTAGACGATCCATGATAAAGCCGTAGGTAAGGTCGACCACCACCGGTCCACGTCCCGCGACGGTGGCCTCAGGGTCGTCCTCCACAAACGTGATTTCGAACCCGTCGCCGCTGTAGGTCAGCTGTCCGCCCTCGGCCTCGAGCCGGAAGTCGCGGCCGTCGAAGCGGCCACGGACGATCTCGCGTTCCCCCTGTCGCTCCAGATGGAAGCCATCGAGCCTCGGGGGTGCCCGCCAGTCGTCGGCCCGCCGAAAGAAACGGGGTTTCATCACATAGGGGCCGCCATCCTCCGGACAGAAGATGTCGCAGTTTCCACAGTCATTGCAGAAGTCGGCAAAGTTGCCGATCTGATGTCGCTCTTGGAGACTCAGACCTCCCTCGGTCTGCCAACGCCAGCCCGCCGGCTGCCTCTCCAGCTTGACGATGGGGATCTCCTCGCGGCCGAGGTCGAAAGTGAAGTTGGCGTCGTTTGGACAGACGGGAATACAGAGGTCGCAGGTGATGCAGTCGAACAGCTGAAGATGGCTACCGATCTTGCGGGGTGACTGCGAGTTCTGCTCCTTCCCGTAGCGGGGGTCCTCGGTCACCGCGGCGACATAGTGCTCGGTGTTGAGGAGCTTTGCCTCAGCGACCCATCGCGCGTAGAGCTCCTCTCCGGTCACTTGCCTCGGGCTTGACCCGTTGGCCTCTGCCCGACGGATCTTCTCGCGCCCGGGATCATCGGCCGCCAGACCGAGCTTGTCGAGGGCCTCTTCGCCGTTGTCGTAGGCACGAAGGATGAAGTCGTCGATCGAGGTCGCGTCCACTGCCGCCATCCGCCGGGAGAGCTCGGCGTAGTAGCCCTGGAGCCGCCCATAGCCACCCTTTTTGAGCAGGTCGGTGCAGACGGTGATGGGCACCAGACCGAGAGCCACGGCGTCGGGAAAGTTGTGGCGGTCGATGCCGGCGGCAAAGGAGATCGGAAAGCGGTCGCCAAAGGTCCGCCGGAAACGGCCCACCAGGTGCATGGCCAGGACGTGAAGGGGTGGACCGGAGAGATAGACCTCCGGCTCGCTGGCCGGCAAGACCCCATGAGTGTTCTCGACGATGAGCGTGTTGCTGAATTTGACCCCGAGACTCAAGCCCAGCTGCTCGGCGGTTCGACCGAGACGCTCCATCATCTCCACGGCTTGCTCCCAGGTGGCGTCACGCTCGAAGGCGCTGTCGGGGACTCGGATGTCGTGATAGCCCAGCCGCTCGTTGAGCAGCTGCCGACCTTCGACCGGCCCCAGCAGCATGGGGTTGAATTTGATGACGCAGTGGAGACCGAGCTCGGTGAGCAGGAACTCGATGATCTGCTCGATCTCACCGGGGGGGCAGCCATGAAAGGTGCTCAGGGTGACGGTGTCGGAGATCTGGGTCGGGAAGTCGAGATCACCGAGCCGCTCGAGATCCGGCGGAATCTGGCGCCGCAGACGGTCGACGTGGGGCCGGGCATCGGTCATGCCGCGGATGAATTCCAAAACCCGCTCGCTCTTGATGCCGGCCAGGTCGTAGCCCACGCTCATGTCGTAGATCGTGGATCCGTGGCTCTCGTCCAGTTGGAGCGCATCGCTCGCCCGCAACATCTCGATCAGCATGGCCCCCTTGACATACTCCTCGAGCGATTCCTCGAGCCTGAGCTCCTGCGACCACTCGGCGTTGAGACCCACCGTCCGCATGTCGATACAGGGCCGCGGGATCTCGAGCTCGTCGTTGATCTGGACGGTCTTGAGCTCCATGATGCGACAACCACCGAGCCAGGAGAGAACGATGTTCTGCGCCATCTGGGTGTGGGGACCGGCTGCCGGGCCGAGCGGGCTGGCCGCGGCGTGTCCGTGGAAAGTCACCGCCAGATCCCGATCGGGGAGGCCGGTAAAGAACCTCCCCGCGGGCAGGTCGAAAATCGCCTGCCGTTGCTCCAGCTCGCGGATCGCGCGGGTGACCAGCGCCGCGAAGGGATAGGGGATCAACTTGGCCATTGCCGGGGGCCTTGGTCTGCGCAGCATAGCAGGACGGTGTTGGCCGAGAGCGGTTAGACTTTTGAGTCGATGATCTCGTTTCTCCGACGCCATGCCGGACTGATCGCCGTGCTGCTCCTCGGCGCGGCGCTCAGGTTTGGGGCTCTGGATTACGGCCTGCCCCGGCACAACATGGGGCAGGACGAGATCGTCACCTATGGCCGGGTGCAGCGCGGGGCACTCCGCGGCACCGCCATGGCACCCACCTACAACTGGCCGAATCTGAATATCCACCTCTCCAACCTGGCGATCGCGGTCGCCCGCCCGGTGGAGAAAGCTCTGGGTCTGCCGCCACACGACGTGATGTGGATCGGCCGGGCCATGGTGGCAACACTCTGCACCCTGAGCCTGCTCTGGCTCTACCTCGCCGCAGCGCGCCTCTTCGACCGCCGCATCGGGGTGATGAGCGCCGCCTTTCTGGCGGTTATGCCGCTCCATGTCTTCCGCTCGCGGCTTTGGGTACCGGATGCGCCGATGACGGCGTTCTACATCCTGGCGCTCCTGACCGCGGTTTGGATCCTGGACAAGCCGCGCATCTCCCGTTTTATCTGGGCCGGGGTGGCTATCGGGTTGGCCACCAGCGCCAAGTACAACGGCGCCGGTGCCTGTCTGCCGGTGGTGGTGGCGGCGGTGCTGGCTCGGGACCAGCTGGCGCCGTCGGGCTGGTGGACGGTCCTCAAGCGTCTGCTTCTCGCCGCGGCGGTCTCGGTCGCGACTTTTTTTGTAGTCGACCCTCTGGCGCTGGGACATCTCGAGGAGCTTTTCCGCGGGGCGTTCTGGGTGGGGGATCTCTATCGCGACAAGCCACCGACCGGCTTTCTGGGCTGGTATGTCATGCGCTATGTGGCTGTGGCCTTCTTCGGCGACGGTTTCGAAGGGGTCGGACCGTTCATGTCGCTCCTGTCGGTTGCCGGAGCGCTCCTGCTTCTACGCCGGCGCTCCAAGGCCGCGGTGCTGGTTTTGATGCCGCCTCTTCTCTATCTGGTCCTCTACAGCGCTGTGCTGCGAACCGCCTTCGAACGGGTGTTCATGCCGCTGCTACCCCACATGGCTATCGCCGCGGGTGTGGCCACGGTGACCTTTGCCGTCTGGCTCGAGGAGAGGGTTCGGCGCCAATGGCCGCAGGCCCGGGTTGCGGGTGTGGTGCTGATCGCGACGGTGCTCGCCGCGCTGCCGCCGGCAGCGACTCATACCTATGCCGCCCGCCATGGTGAGACCAGATTGGAAGCGCTGGGCTGGATACGGTCGAATCTCCCGCCCGCGGCCCGGATTCTCCGCGAGTGGAACATGCTGCGGCCACCCTCCCGCTACCTCGACACCAATCAACGAGACCTGCTCCTGTGCAAGACGGGGATGACTGTCGAGGATATGGCCCGCAGGTACGACTATGTCGTCTCCTCCAGCAGTACCTACGACTGGGTCTTCCGGCAACGTCGCCGACCCGGCTTCGACGCTCGGGCCGCTTTCTACGACGAGCTGTTCGACGGTCCGCACTTCGAGCTGGCGGCTCGGTTCGAGCCCGATCCGACCACCTTTGGTCCCGAGATCCGTGTCTACCGCAGTCTTCGAC
>JBAUDS010000176.1:0-3954 GCA_049678185.1 Thermoanaerobaculia bacterium | reverse complement strand
GGTACTGTCAAGTTGACGCGGTGACTGGCAGACTGCTCGGATGAACGCCCAGACACCGAGCTACCACGGATACCGATTCCCGCCCGAGATCATCAGCCACGCCGTCTGGCTCTACTATCGATTCTGTCTGAGCTTCCGAGACGTCGAAGACCTCCTAGCTGAGCGCGGAGTCATCGTCACCTACGAGACCATCCGGCAGTGGTCTCGGAAGTTTGGTGCGGAGTACGCACGAAAGCTCAAGCGGAGAGAAGGTCGCTTGGGCGACACCTGGCACCTGGACGAGCTCTTTGTGACGATTCAGGGTCAGCGACAGTATCTGTGGCGGGCTGTCGATCAGGACGGAGATGTCATCGACATCCTCGTCCAGTCTCGGCACAATCGGCGTGCGGCCGAGCGCTTCTTTCGCAAGCTACTGAAAGGCCAGGGAAGCGAACCGCGGCGGCTGGTCACCGACAAGCTGAGGAGCTATGGGGCAGCGCACCGGAAGGTCATGCCCTCAGTCCTCCACGACACGAGCCGCTACGCCAACAACCGGGCCGAAGTCTCGCACCAGCCAACCCGACAACGAGAGCGACAGATGCGAAGGTTCAAGTCGGCGGGTCAGGCGCAACGATTCCTCTCGGTTCATGGGGTGATCCAGAACCTGTTCCGAGTTGGGCGTCACCTCGTGAGCTCAGCCAACCACCGAATGCTCCGAGATCGCTCCTTCCGCACGTGGCGCCAGGAGACGTGTGTCTGCTGAATCCTGAGGCCGACCACCTTCGACGGCGCCACCTCTCGCTTCGACGAAGACAAGTTGACAGTACCGACGCCAGGGCCAGAACCGGAATCCCTTTAGAGCGCAGCGAGTGGCGATGGCCTATCATGCCAGTCGCACCGTAGTCCGATCCAATGACTCCTGAACTCACCACAACCCGATGAGCCCGCGGCGGCCCCATCATGATCGGTGAAACCGTCTCTCACTATCGCATCCTCGAGAAGCTCGGGGGAGGCGGGATGGGTGTGGTCTACAAGGCTCAGGACACGCAGCTGGGTCGTCTGGTGGCGCTCAAATTCCTGCCGCCGGACGTCGCCGAGAAGCCGGAGCTCCTCGAACGCTTCGTGCGCGAGGCCAAAGCCGCCGCCGCCCTCAACCACCCCCACATCTGCACCATTCACGAGATCGGGGAGCACGAAGGCGCTCCGTTCATCGCCATGGAGCTCCTGGAGGGTCGAACGCTCAAAGCCGCCATCGCGGGTGGTCCGATTCCTGAAGATCAGCTGCTGCAGCTGGGCCGCCAGGTGGCCGAGGCGCTTGCCGAGGCGCACGCCAAGGGGATCGTGCACCGCGACCTCAAGCCGGCCAATCTGTTCGTGACCCGCACGGGGCACGCGAAGATTCTCGATTTCGGCCTCGCCAAGCTGGCATCGCCAATCGGTGGGGTGGGTGGGGCAGCGGGAATGTCGACCGATCAGACCGAGGTCGATCTGACCCAGCCCGGTTCTGCGGTGGGGACGGTCGCCTATATGTCGCCCGAGCAAGCGCTTGGAGAGGAGGTCGATGGCCGGACGGATCTCTTCTCGCTTGGGGCCGTGCTCTACGAGATAACCACAGGGCGGAAAGCCTTCGACGGGGCTTCGCCGGTAGCCATCTTCGACGCCATTTTGCACAGGGAGCCGACCGCCGTCGCGCGCATTGCACCGGAGATCTCGCCCGAAGTCGAGCAGGTCATCGTTCGCTTGCTGCAGAAGGACCGAGATCTGCGATTCCAGACTGCAGCCGATCTTGTCGCCGAGCTTCGACGTCTCGAGCATTCATCGGCCTCCCAGCGATCGGCCAGCTCCTTGACGGCTGCTCCGCCGGCACCCGCGGAAGCGCCATCGCCGAGATCGGAGGACACACCTTCAGAGGCGGTCTCCTCCAGCGGCTCGTCTGCGGTTCGAGCCATCGACCGAGCGGGCGCTCGTCACTGGAAGGGAATCGCCATCATCTTGCTGCTGCTGGGTCTGGGGGCTGTGTACTGGATGTCGATGACGAGCCGGGCTCCAGCGTTGACCGAAGAGGACGTCCTGGTCTTGACCGACTTCGTCAACACCACCGGGGATCCGGTGTTCGACAGCACTTTGAAGCAGGCTGTAGAGGTCAAGCTCCGTGAGTCGCCGTTTCTGAACGTCTATCCAGACGCCAAAATACGCGAGACTCTGGAGCTCATGAAGCGATCCCCCGAAGAGCGGATCACTGAGACGATTGGTCGCGAGGTCTGCCAGCGCAGAGGCTTGAAGGCGATGCTGACAGGACAGATCGCGTCTTTGGGCGATCGCTTCGTGGTCACACTCGAGGCCCTGGAGTGCGAGTCGGGGGAGACGCTGGCTCTCCACCAGGTCGAGGCCGACTCGAAGGAGGAAGTCCTCGGCGCTGTCGGGGCTGCAACGACCCAGATGCGCAAACAGCTCGGTGAGAGCCTGGCGTCGATCGAGCGCTTCGACACACCGATCGAAGAGGCCACCACCGCATCGCTCGAAGCCTTGAGGGCCTACAGCTTGGGGCAAGAGGCAAACTCGAGAGCCGGTGATGAAGCCTCCCTGCCCTTTTTCGAGCGTTCCCTGGAGCTCGATCCCAACTTCGCCCTGGCCTATTCGCGTTTGGGGACGATCTACTCGAACTTCTGGGAGATGGAGAAGGCGGCGGAGTATCAGAAGCGAGCCTATGATCTGCGCGACAGAGTCAGCGAACGTGAGCGCTTGTACATCACTGCGCACTTCTTCGAATCCCTTGGAGATCTCGAGAAGGAGGTCGAGACTCTCCAGCTCTTCACGCGAAGCTATCCCCGAGACTGGGTCGCACACCACAATTTGGCGCTCAAGTTGATAATGATGGGCGACTTCGAGCGTGCCCTGAGCAGCGCCCTGGAAGCCCTGCGGCTGGCGCCCGGCGAGGCTTTCGCAAATCACAAGGTCATGTGGGCCTACCGCTGTCTCGGGCGATCGGACGAGGCCAAGGCTATCGGTCGGCAGGCGTTGGAACAGGGAATGGACACCATCTATCTGCGCGAGAACCTCGCGCTGATTGCAGCCTCAGAGGGTGATCTGCAGGCGCTTCGTGAGCACCTCGATTCCCAGGTCGGAACGGTCCATGAATCGAGAATGCTGGCGCTGGAAGGGTCGCTAGAGGCACAACGGGGCAAGATGGCCAGCGCGCGGCAGCTGATCGAGCGTGCCGAAGAAACAGACTTGCGGAAGGGCCTGACTGAAAGAGCTGCTCTATTCTGGGCTCACCTGGCCATGGCAGAGGCCGAGATCGGCGAATCCTCCCGGGCCCGAGCCAGTGTAGAGAGGTCCATATCGCTGGCACGCAGCATGGACGCGCTCCCCGCCGCTGCGCTGGCAGTGGCCAGAATCGGCGATCCTGCGGCCGCGACAGAGCTCATCGAAGAGATGAGGTCGCGCTATCCCCATAACACCCGAATCCACTCCGTTTGGATCCCGGCTAGCGAAGCAACGCTGGCGATGCAGCAGGGAATGCCGGGAGAAGCGATTGCTGCGCTCGAGAGAGCGCGGGAGTACGAGCGGCGGTTACAGGTCACGATCTACCTGCGTGGGCTCGCTTATCTGGCCAACGGCTCGCCCGACCTAGCCGCCTCCGAGTTCGATCGGCTCCTCGGTCCCGTCATGGGTGCTCGTTCGATCGAGATCGAGCGGCCGCTCGCTCATCTCGGCTTGGCCCGCGCCCATGCGCTCTCCGGCGATGTCATCGAGGCTCGAAAAGCCTACCAGACCTTCTTCGAGGTGTGGCAAGAAGCTGACGAGGACATTCCGATCCTGCTCGAAGCCCGGGCGGAGTACGAGAATCTCCAGTAGAAAGATGCCCCGCCTGCGACGAGAACCGGAGTTGCCGGATAGGAGATCGCTTTTCAAGCCCTGGTCTGGAGGCTTGTGTATAGGGTGCTTGGAGGCCTCCGAGTTGCGGGATCCGCC
>JBAUDS010000175.1:0-4612 GCA_049678185.1 Thermoanaerobaculia bacterium | reverse complement strand
CACCAAGGTGGGTCGTACGGCTCATCAACGGTTGACAGATTCACACGATGTCCATCGACATACCGTGTTAGATTCTGTCTACCTCTCGGCCCCATGTTGCTGTGACCTCCTTCCAAGGGACGAATGTCCCAAACGGACGGATGCTCCTGGAAGAACCTAAAGTACCTCTGCCCTGCGGTGGAACTGAGAGCACAATCAAAGAAGGGCTTGATTCGCCGATCAACCTGGCGTATTGCAGGCCCCAAAAGGTCAATGAACCTGAGCGGATTCTGGGATGCATAGCCATACAGGTGAGATCCGCTGCCTCGAGGCATCGGATCAACCCTGTTGTATCTCCCTGCCCCGAATTCATACCAGCGATTAACGCTGTGGTAGAGGGGCACGCCTTCTGTAGCCTCCTGCCAGATTTCATCATCCCACTAACTCGTTAGGAACCTGGTAAGGCGTCGCGCGCCGGCGAACAACCGGCAAGCTGGTACGTTTGTTCTCCGAAAAAGGCGACGACTGTCGTGGTAGACGTACTGGCTGACCGTCATTCATCTGGCACCCCTTCGGCGGGTAACCACCTCGATCTACCGCACCCGTGCTGCTGACATCCGCACAGGTAGAAACTCCCGAGACCTTCTTGGCACTCGCTCGGCGCAGCCTATAGTCGGCTCGCACCTGGGTAGCACCGTTCCGCGCACCAAGTTGCCGTGTTAGTCGCAGTGAGTCGCTACCATTGAGTCGAGGTCGAAACGGCAGTTTCTTCCGCCGCCGTAGTCCACACCGACGTATGGAGGTACGGTCTTAAGGATCCGGACGGTCACCCTCCTGCGAGGAAGGAAAAAGTCGTATGTGGGCTTCGGCATGAATAGCTCTTGCTCGAGATGCGCCACTTGAGCTCGCGAGATGGGTCGATCTGTCGGGATGCCCTGTTTAGAAAGGGCATCTTCGACTTCCAGCGACTTTCGCACGAGCAGTGTGTGCAGTCCGCGCCACTGCCAGACACGGCGGCTCAGCTGCGGGACGTAGAGCCACACCTGCACCAAAACGAAAAGGCTGAGAAGGGCAGTGATCACAAATCCTCGGACCCAGGTCCTAGTTCTCCGGAGTCGGAGGAGTACAGTCGCCAGCACGAGCAGCGGCAGAGAAAAGAGGGAATACACGTACTCATAGGGTCCGTCTCCCGGAACCGCCCACTGCAAATAGAGGCCCACCGGCGCGAACACTGCGGCACCCACAGCTAGCCCAACAAGTCCCGATACCAGCCAATTCCTAGTGACTACCTTCAAGGCTACTCCTTTGGCCTCACGCACGACGAACTGCCGATCACTGAAAAGCCGGCGGCTCGGTGGGTAGGTTGATAGGCAGACAGCAATCTGGCGCCTCTGGCCAACCTTCCTGGCCCGTCCAGCTATCATCCTTCCAGCCACCTCGCTCTCTGCCGGGCAAGGGTAGGTTGTTCCGGATCGCGTCATTCCAACTTTCATATCGCCAGGTAACGCATTTGCCGAATCCACAACCGCCTTCAAAGATGATGTCGACATCATCCCTGGTCTTGAAGACCTTTCCTCCAGGAGCCGTACCGCAAATCAACCCGCAGTTCTCGTAGAAGCCGTCGGCCTTTTCAACCTCTCCTCCGGAAGGCAAGAACTCGGCTGGCCCATCCTCCTCCGGCTTGTAAAGGATGGCTCGACACGACAGGTTGACATATCGCAAGCCAAATGGATCTACGTAGGAAAGTGGATTGGCCTCGACGTAGAGATACGGGTTAACGCCGCTCTCGATCAACCGGACTGGATCTGCCCTGGTATATCTCCCCGTCGAGTACTCCAACCACCGATGGAGGTTGTAGTAGAGGGGCGCGCCTTCAGTGGCCTCCTGCCAGATGTCATCATCCCACTGCCCGGGGAATCTCAAGGCCACGCCGCTTTCTGAGGCGCCGAAAGCGGTGCCCCGAAACGGGTCCTCCCCAAAAGGCTCGAACGGCCCCACCCAGATCTCTTGACCCGCCAGATCGCTGGCCACCATCGGTGTGCCCAGATGATCGGTGGTGAAGAAGGTCCAGGTGTTCGTGCCATCCACTTGCTTGAGCTGGGCCACCGGGCGGCCCGAGAAGGTAAAGAAAAAAGTCTCTTCTACCGGGTCCGTCGGGACAGGTTGCCTCTTGAGACCCTGTAGGGTTCCATCCGAGCTGTAGAGCGGCTCGAGCCAGCCGAGGTCGGGAGCCGCCAGGGGCCGCTCGACCCGGTCGAGGAAACTGCGGCCGTCGTAGTCGAAGGCCACCTGCTCGGAGGCCGCGGGGCGCTCTAAAGCGCTGAGGCGTCCTTCTGCATCGGTCGAGAAGCCGATCTGGTTCTCGCCGGCTGTGACGTCTTCCAGAGAACCGCCAGGTCCGTAGTTGTAGTTCCGGGTGCCACCGACGGCCAGAGCGATGCTGGCCAGTATCGGCGAGCCTGCGGGGGAATAGGTGTAGTTATCCTCCATGCCGTCACGTGTCTCGGTGAGACGGTTGCCGATCCTGTCATAGGTCCACTCGAGATCCCCCCAGGGGCCGTAAGCGTCGGTCAGGAAGTATTGGTGGGGCTGGTAGGCGTAGGTGAGGGTCGAGAGCTCCGGAGTGACGACGCCCGGGTCGATGCGGACATGGAGCTCTGCGTCGCCCTGGAGCCGGAAGCCGTCTCGCAGAAAGACCTTGCTGCCGGCGAGAAAGGTAACGTCCCCAGGAGGGACCACGTCCACGGCCGGTCCTGCCCGCAGCTCGCTGCAGGCGATGAAGGTCGCGGCGCCCTCCAGGGTGGTGTCGGTCAAGACCACCTGGTCGATGCACTGCCGGGTCCAGTCGATCCGGGTGATGTTGCCGACATCATCGGTGAAATAGCTCCAGGTGCGCTCATCGAGACCCGAGGTGGCGATCGACTCGGGGAAGTAGCGCGAGTCAAACACACGGGTCTCGTTGATGCCGTTGCCGAGGGTGAGGTCACTCAGAGGCCCGCTGGGTAGGTAGGTGGCGGCGGTGACCACGTTCCGGTGTGGGGGTGGGTTGACGCCGTCGTCGACGGTCAGCGTCTCAGGCCGGTCGGCAAAGTCATGGCTATAGGTGGCCACCACCCCACCGGGATAGGTGATTTCGGACCGGTTGCCGTTGTCGTCGTAGCCGTAGCCCAGATCCCCGTCCTGGGTCAGGCGCCCGAAACGGTCATAGGCGTAGGAGACGGCGCTTGCCCCCCGCTCGATCTTGGTCAACCGTCCCACGGAAAAAGGCGCCCCCGGGTCATCGTAAGTGTAGGTCGTGTCCAGCTCGCTCTGTGTGGGATAGGTCACAGTGGTGACGCGGTCGAGGGCATCGGTGCCTCGGTTGACCGTGATGCCTCGCCCGTCGGTCTGGGAGATCAGCTCCCCGTGCTCGTTGTAGGCAAAGGTCGTATCGCCTGAGACCGGGGAATCTTGGAAGGTCATCAGACCGCGGTCGCTGTAGACGTAAGTGGTTGTATTGCCCTCGGCATCCGTGAGCGAGGTCAGATGGTCTTGGACGTCGTAGCCATAGCTGGTCACGGCGTCGCCTCCCATACCTGTCCACGGCTGGGTGATGGAGAACAGGCGGTTCAGATCATCGTAGACGTAGAACTGGCTGGCCTGGTTGACCTTTCCCCCGGAGGGGTTGTTGGCGTCCCAGACCCGCTCCAGGTTGCCGTTGCAGTCGTAGTCGTACTCGGTGACCGACTCATCCTCGGTCCCCGGGGCCCGGATGATCTGGTCGAGCTCGCAGCGAGTCGAGTAGACGAAGTCGGTGTCTGACTTCGTCTCCCAACCTCCCGCCAAAATCTCTAGCTTTTCGTTGGTCCGATTGCCGGCGGCATCAAGCGTGTCGGCGCGGATCGGCTCTTCCCACTGCGCAGGAGCGACGATGACGGTGTCGGTGGCGTTCACTTCGAGCTTCCCTCTCAGAACACCACCGGTCATGGCGAGAGGCTACCGGTCGCCACTCTCGTTGTCACGTCAGTTGCTACACAGAATATCCATCTTCGTCAGGGCGCGCTCGAGCTCCTCGTCGGTCGCGGCTGCGGCGAGCTCCTTGCGGGCGCTTGCTCTCACATAGAGTCCCTGAACTCTCCGGCACTCGACTGAAAGACGGCGCAAGAGGTCGCAAACCCGATCCCGCCAGGCATTATTCTGATTCGATCTCTTCATGTCTTCGTTAGTGCTCAAAGGGAGCGTTTCATTACAGTTCGACTCGGGACCGGGTTGAGTTTGGCGATGGCCGGCTCTCGGTTACGCCAGCAGCGTCGGTGAAGCGACCTTGTAGACCTGACCAAGGTACGACAGGAGCCGTTCCTCGGCTTCCGGATCCCCGACGACATCGGCGTAGGGCAGCATCGTGCCCTGCCAGCCCTCCTGGTGCCAGCGGGCGCCGCCCGGAAGGGTTTGCTTGACCAGCTTGTCGGCGTCGAACGGCCAGGGATTGGCGTAGAAGTAGGCCGGCTCCCTCCCCCACCAGGGTCTCCCGGTGTCGTTTGAGGATGGCATCGGCGCGGACCAGCGCCGCCAGGAAGCTCTCGACAGCAGCCGGGTCGTAGTCTCGCGGCTCTTCGTCGTCGAATCTCTGACGGTCATAGTCGCCGGTCAGACC
>JBAUDS010000174.1:0-3641 GCA_049678185.1 Thermoanaerobaculia bacterium | reverse complement strand
TGCGAGTACAGCGAGCGTTTTGGGGTCGACTGCTACAACCGGACCGAGCAGCAGGAGGCCTACGACTTATACCGCACCTGGACCGGCCTCGACTTTCCCCGCTTCCTCATCATCGAGATTCAGCACGCCAACCCCTACTACGATGACTCCTACGCGGTGAATTCGGCAAACCTCGGCCCCTACGGCGATGCCATCACCTACGAGCTGATCCCTTACATCGAAAAGACCTTCCGTGGCATCGGGGAACCCTGGTCGCGGTTTCTCTACGGCGGCTCGACCGGCGGCTGGGAGGCCCTGGCGGCCCAGGTGTTCTACCCCGACGAGTACAACGGCTGTTTTGCCGCCTGCCCCGATCCCATCGACTTCCGGGCCTATACCTCGGTGAATATCTACGAGGATGACAACGCCTACTTCACCGAGGGCAGCTTCAGGAGGCTCCCCCGCCCCGGCCACCGCAACTGGCTGGGCCATGTCGACGCCACGGTCGAGGACTTCAATCACATGGAGCTCGCACTCGGGACCCACAGCCGGTCGGGCGACCAGTTCGACATCTGGGAGGCGGTCTACTCACCGGTGGGTGACGACGGCTACCCGAAACCGATCTGGAACAAGCTAACCGGCGCCATCGACCACGAGGTGGCCAATTACTGGCGCGAGAACTATGATTTGAGATACATACTGGAGCGGGACTGGGCAACACTGGGACCCGAGCTCGAAGGCAAGATCAACATCTACTGCGGCGACATGGACAACTACTACCTCAACAACGCCGTCTACCTGATGGAAGATTTTCTGGAATCCACCACCGACCCCCACTACGCCGGCGAGGTGGACTACGGCGACCGCGCCGAGCACTGCTGGAACGGCGACCACGACAACGGGAACCACATCTCGCGCTTGCGGTACAACACCTTCTACGTGCCAAAGATCTTGAAGCGCATCGAGGAATCAGCACCGCCGGGCGCCGACCTCGAAAGCTGGAGGTATTAGCCCCCATGGATGTCCATCAGTTCATCGAGAAGGCCGCTGGGCCGGCCATCGTCACCGACGAAAAGAACCGTCTTGTCGACTGGAATCAGGCCGCCAAAGACCTGCTGGGCTATGACAAGAGGCACTCGGTCACCGGTCGACCCATTTTCGAGCTCCTGGAAGCCAGAGACGCCTTCGGCAATCGCCTGGCGGCGGAGCCATTTGCCTTCTGGCAGATGGTGAGCCGGGGCGAAGCCATCAAGAGCTTCGAATTTTACGCCTGCAAGGCCTCCGGTGAGTGCACACGGGTGGCTGTCTCCGTGGTCGTCGTGCTCGGCCCCGACCCCCTGCACTACAACCTGGTCTACATGCTCAGCCCGATGTTTCGGCGGCGGCGGGCCGATGAAGCCATCGAGCGCATCCTGACCGATGGCCGCGCCACCTACCCCCTGCTCGACCCCGCAGCCGAGCTCGCCACCTCTGCCCCTCCCGACCTGACCCACCGGCAACTCGAGGTCCTCCGGCTCATGGCCCAGGGCACCACCGTCGGCCGCATCGCCGACTCGCTCGGTGTCAGCATCCACACCGTCCGCAGCCACATCCAGAGGATCCTCGAAAAGCTGGACGCCCACAGTCAGGCCGAGGCCGTAGCCAGGGCCTTCCGCGAACGGCTGCTCTAGGGAGGCTCTCCGGAAGATCAGCTAGAGGACGCCAGCGCTCGGATCTCCGCCCGCAGGCGCTCTCCAAGCGGCTCATTCCAGCCGCTCCTGGCGTCGGCGATGACCTGCCGCTCGAGCCCGGAAAGCTGATGCAGCCCCTCGAGCCGGGACTCCACCGTCGACAGGATTTCGGCAGGCTCAACACTATCCTTGTCCCTGAGAAGACGCTGGATGTCCTGCCAATCGTATTGGCTGCCCCGGAGTTTCGCAAAGAAAGCCCCAGGAGCGAACGGATCTCGCACTTGCCAGAGCTTGAGCACAACTAGGCGCCGCAGGAGCTCACTGTTGAACGGAGTCGTGGCCAAGCAGTAGAGGTCGTAGAGGTCTCGAACCTTGGCGCGCTGAAATGCGGCGCGGACCTTCTCGGCAAAGATCTCGATGGCCTCGAGCGACCGTACCTCGAAGAGATCGAACTCCAGGTGGGTGAAGTAAGCCTGCGGTTGCATCCTCTTCGAGACTGCCGGCAACGTGGGACGCTCCCGAAGGCTCACTTGGAGGCGGAACCGGCCGGCATCGTTCCACGCATGCCGGTACAGCACATCGCCGCCAAAAGAGGTGTCGTCTTCAGTCTTGTAGTACTCGTCGAAGCTGAAGGTTATGTCGTAGTGCTCGCTGTTGAAGGTCTCGACAAGCTGAATGAGCACCTCGTCACCCTCTTCGTCTGTCGCCAGGGTAAAGTCGAGATCCTCGGAGAAGCGACCCGCCGAGCCGAATATCACCTTGCGCAGGTAGGTTCCACCTTTGAACGTCAGATGACTCATCACACCGGTGTCATACAAAGCGCGCAATGCATGGGTGAGCACCACATCCCGCTCGGCAACCAGCTTGTCGTGCAGGCCGCTATTGCGCGCGTAGAGATCGACAAATTTCTCTTCAATCAATGGTTCTACTCCTCGTTGCGGAAGACGACTCGCCGCCAGAGCTTCTCCTCTTCTGGAAGGAGCACGTTGCGGGGGACGTTCTCCACTACGTTCCACGGCCGAATGAGCTTGCCGGTGGTACCCCACCGGCGGCGTGGCCCAAGAAGGATCTTGCTCTTGGGGCGAAGGAGCTCGAGAAGGTTCGAACGCACAACCATCGGTGGTTTCGCCGCATGGAGATCGAGGAAGTAGCCCAAGCGCTGGACAAGTGCCGATGACCTCCACCTGCGAGCAAGCTCGAGGAGGGCATCCCAGGAGATCTGGGTAGGCGCGCGGCTCACAATCCGGGAGACCTCGCCGATTCCGCCCGCGAAGCGTGGCCGATCGATGGCGTCCAGCAGCGCTCTCTCCACCGTCGCCATGAGCACGGCTTGGCCGAGAACGGCGGTCTCCTCGAAGCCGAAGAATCGCCGCGCCGGCAGGTAGACAAAGATATAGCGCTTGCCGCGGATCATCCTCGCACGGTAGCGCTCTCGACAAGCCAGATACACCTCGGCGAACACCTGCTCAGTGAGCCCATAGTAGGTGCAGGCGGTGCCGAACGAATAGAAGTACGGGGAGACGAGCACGGCGCCAGCCGCAAGGGGGTTGGAATCGGCCACTCCCTCTCGCCCCCGATCTGCTGGCACGAGCTGGAAAACGCCGGGGCATATGCGCTCGAGCCACCCCTTCTTCACTAGCCGGTGGGCCAGGTAGCGAGCGTAGCCCTCGGAGGCACCCAGCGTTTTACGGAGCTCATTGAGTTTCACAGTCTTTTGGCCCCGCCACTCGAGGTCCAGTATCACCTTGGCCTCGTTCTCGGAAAGTGTTCGCACCATGGTTGTAGACCTCGCCAGACGTTTGTAGAATACTAACATATAGAACAATTTGCAACCCGGAAGACCTTCCACAACCTGATCGTCGACGGAGCGACAGGGGGTGCGCTCCCGGTGACCATCAGCGTCCCGGACCCTTACCCTACGAATCGCCTGGCGGCGGAGCCATTTGCCTTCTGGCAGATGGTGAGCCGGGGCGAAGCCATCAAGAGCTTCGA
>JBAUDS010000173.1:0-10855 GCA_049678185.1 Thermoanaerobaculia bacterium | reverse complement strand
AGGAGTGAGTGATGGAGTTTTTTCGCGACACCAAGATCGACTTCATGAAGTACCGGAAGTCCTTCGTCATGCTGTCGCTGGCACTGCTGGCGGTAGGTATCCTGGCGGTCTTCTTCCACGGCAAGCTCAACCTCGGTATCGACTTTGCCGGCGGAACGCAGCTGACGCTCAAGTTTCGTGAGCAGCCCGAGATCGACGAGTTGAGAGACATCGTTGCCGATGCCGGGATCGGAGATGCGCAGCTTCAGCGCTTTGGCGAAGAGGGTGCCAACGAAGTCATCATGAAGTCCCCGACTCTGGAGGGGCAGGAGGAGGGGAGCCGCAACCTGGTGGTCGAGGCCCTGAGTGCCCGGTATGAGAGCGCTAAGACCGGTGGCTTCGACCTCAATCAGCGCGGCAGCGACGCCCTCGCCGATCGGTTGTACGAGCTGGATCCGGACGAGCTGCGGGCGACCGACGAGGGGATCGCCGGCGACCAATACGCCGATGTCGCAGGCAAGATCCTGGAGCGCCGCCGGGAAGAGGGTCTCATTGTCTCTTGGGACGAGGTCACCAGTATCCCCGAGGTCAGCACCGAGGTCGCCACCGCTCTCCAGAAGAACGCCTATCTTGGTGAGTTTGCCGTGCTGGGTGCCGAAAACGTCGGCCCACAGATCGGCGCCGAGCTCCGGCGGAAGGGCATTCTGGCCGTCTTGGCGTCGCTGGTCGGCATGCTGGCCTACATCTGGTTTCGCTTCGAGCTGCGTTATGGTGTGGGAGCCCTCGTCGCCCTTACTCACGATGTCCTGATCGTCCTCGGTCTCTTCACGCTGATGGGCTTCGAGTTCAACTTGACCACCATCGCCGCGTTCCTCACATTGGTGGGCTACTCGGTGAACGACACGGTCGTGGTGTTCGATCGGGTGCGCGAGAACCTCCGACGATCCCGTCGGTTGCCGCTAATCGAGACTATCAACCAAAGTCTCAATCAGACCCTGTCGCGTACGGTGCTGACCTCCGGGACCACGTTGCTGGTGGTGGGGAGCTTGTTTCTTCTGGGCGGCGATGTGCTCAGAGGGTTTGCCTTCATCCTGACCGTCGGTGTCGTTGTTGGCACATACTCTTCTATCTACGTAGCCAGTCCCTTTACCCTCTTCTGGGAACAACTCTTCGGGCGTGAAGCCCGACTGCGGCGCAAAGAAGCCTAGCCGACTACCTGGCTCGTATCACCACCCCGATCGGGGTGGTGAAATATAATCTCCCCCCGCGGCACTAATGCGGGCGGACGCGAGTCGGATCATGTCTGCCGTCAGAAGAAGATCAGAGAGAGCCAAGATCAGCCCGCCGGTGCTGCCGCCGGGCAAAGTCGACTTCGACGACGTTCTCGAACAGCTCGAGCTCCACAAGCGACCCTACGACGCCGACTTCTTGAGGTCGGCCTTCGAGTTCACCCGGGAGATGCATGGGGACCAGACCCGGCGCTCGGGCGAGCCCTACTACACCCACCCTCTGCAGGTGGCCCACATTCTGGCCGAGCTCAGGTTCGACGGTAACTGTGTCGCCGTCGGGTTGCTGCACGATGTGCTCGAGGACACTCTCACCACGCGCAAGGCCCTGGCCGAGAAGTTCGGCGAAGAGATTGGCGAGCTGGTAGAGGGTGTCACCAAGATCGGCCAGCACGAATACGTCCGCCGGGACCAGGCACAAGCGGAGACCTTTCGCAAGCTACTGTTGGCGTCTGCCGTGGACATCCGGGTGATTATCGTCAAGCTCGCCGACCGGCTCCACAACATGATGACCTTGGAGCACCTGACCCCCGAGGCGCGACGGAGAATCGCCCAGGAGACCCTGGAGATCTACGCCCCTACGGCACAGCGCCTCGGCATGTCGAAGGTGCAGGGCGACCTCGAGGATCTCTCCTTCTACCATCTCTACCCCCACCAGTTCGCGGAGCTGCGATCGAAGATCCAGGAAAAAGTGAAGCACGGCAGGCAGGCGACCCAGAAGATCCGCACCGAGCTCGAGAAGCTTCTGTCCGAGGCCGAGATCGACGCCGAGATCAACTTCCGGGTCAAGCGCTATTACTCCATCTACCGCAAGCTGCGGCGGCAGGGGATCGACACCTCGCAGCTCTACGACTATCTCGCCTTCCGCATCGTGACCCCGAGCATCAAGGACTGCTATGCGGCCCTCGGGGTTGTTCATCAGGCGTGGCGGCCGGTGCCCGGGCGGTTCAAGGACTACATGGCGATGCCCAAGCCCAACCTCTACCAGTCGCTCCACACGACGCTGGTGGGCAAGAGCGGCCAGCCGTTCGAGGTGCAGATCAGAACCCGCGAGATGGATCTGGTGGCAGAAGAGGGTATTGCCGCGCATTGGAGCTACAAGGAAGGGCGCCAGGGGCCGGCCCAGACCGACCAGAATCTCTCCTGGTTGAGGCAGCTTCTGGAGTGGCAGAAAGAGGTTCAGGATCCTCGCACTTTTCTCACCACGCTGAAGATCGATCTCTACCCCGACGAGGTCTATTCGTTCACCCCGAAAGGGGAAGTCTTGTCCTTTCCGCGGGGAGCGACGCCGCTGGACTTTGCCTACAAGATCCACACCGAGCTGGGTCACCACTGTGTCGGTGCGCGGGTCAACGGCAAGCTGGTGGCGTTGCGCACCCATCTCCAGAACGGCGACATCATCGAGATCCTCACCAATCCGGCCAGAAATCCGAGTCGCGACTGGCTCGGGATCGTGGGGACTTCGCGGGCGAAGAACAAGATCCGGCAATGGCTCAACACCGAGCAGAAGAAGCGGGCCATGGAGATCGGGCACCGGGTGGTGGAGCGCGAGCTCAAAAAGTACAAAGTGACGCCCAAGAAGATCATGGACAGCCCGGCGCTTGCCGACTATCTGACCAGCGAGGGGTTCTCCAAGATCGAGGATCTCTACAGCTCGATCGGCTTTGGCAAGATCCAGGTGCGATATGTCGTCGACCGGGTGCTGAGCGAAGCTCAACTGGCGACGGTAGAGGAGACACCCGGTGCCATCCGGCGTGCGGTCACCAAGATCCTGCCCTTTGACACCGGGGCCATCCGCGTCAAGGGTCAGGGTGATCTGCTGACCTATCTGGCCAAGTGTTGCAGCCCGCTACCGGGAGAAGAGATCGTCGGTTACATCACTCGCGGCCGTGGCGTCTCCGTGCATTCGGCGGATTGCCCCAATGTCAAGAACCTCCTCTATCACCCCGAGCGCGAGATCGAGGTGGAGTGGGAGCGCAAGAGCCGCGAGCTCTATCCGGTCGTGCTCTCAATCGAGACTGAAGACGAGCCGGGGATGCTGGCGCGCCTCACCGAGGCCATTGCCAGGCATCACAGCAACATCCGCCACATCGAAGCGGAGACCGAAGACTCGGGTCGCGGTCTGATCGAGGTAATGGTCGAGGTCCGCGATCGCAGGCATCTGGAAAAGCTGCACGAGAGCCTGCAGGCGCTGCCCGGTGTCCTGCACGTCGACCGACGAATGGCGTCGGTGTCGGGTGCGGACGGCAATCCCTGAATGCAAGCCATACACACGAAGATCGGCCGCTCCTTGGCGAGAGCGGCCGATCGATCGTGTTCGAATTTGTGTAGGGGGTTGCTAAGCCTCGGCCTCGTCGGGCTGCCAATTTCGAATCGGGGGTTTCTGCACCTTGCCACTACGCAGACAACGGGTGCAGACCCAGATCCTTTTGGTCTCGCCATCGACCACGGCTCGGACACGCTGCAAGTTGGGTGACCACGTTCGGGCCGAGACATTGTGAGCATGACTGATGCTCCTTCCCGTGATGGTCTTCTTGCTGCAGATTGCGCACTCCTTTGCCATAGTGATTTATCTCCTTGACATGACTAAATAGGGTCGCCTAGGTTAGCAGATGCTGCGAATGGTTCCAAGAGGAGGGCAGGGAATGAACAACCGAAGCGCACACAGAGAGTGGGAGATGGGGTGCGAGAAGAACCGAGCGACCGACGTTTCGGTGGCCGGTCTCCCGGGTGTCGCTTCGCGCAGCCCCCTGCGATCTGTGGACTCGTCCCTTGACAGCCCGATTTTATCCCTGCTAAGTTGCAGTAATGCTTTAAGTTTTTGCTCGCAAACTAGCATAAACACTATGAATTCAGGGGGTTCCAGCTAGTCGTGTTCTGGTCTCGCTCCAAAGGAGTTGTGGGTCTTGATATCGGTAGCTCCGCCGTCAAGCTCGTGGAGCTGAAAGAACGCAAGGGCGCCGAGTACAGCCTCGAGCGTGTGGGCATCGAGCCTCTCTCACCAGAGGCCATCGTCGACGGCTCGATCATGGACTCCTCGCTCGTGGTCGACGCTATTCAAAAGTTGACCGATGAGACGGGAGCCAAGGCGGCGAACTTTGCGACTTCAGTCTCCGGTCACTCGGTCATCATCAAAAAGATCCAAGTGCCGTCCATGCCGCCCGAAGAGCTGGACGAGTCGATCCAGTGGGAAGCGGAACAGTACATTCCGTTCGACATCAACGACGTCCGACTCGACTACGTCATTCTGTCCGAGGGCGACATCGGCCGGGACACCATGGAGGTGTTGTTGGTCGCGGTGAAGAGAGACAAGGTAAACGACTATGTGTCGGTGATCAGCCAATGCGGCAAGAGCCCGGCCATTGTCGATCTGGATGCCTTCGCCGTGCAGAACGCCTACGAGATCAACTACGACGTCAACCCGGAAAGTGTCGTTGCTCTCGTCAACATGGGGGCCGCGGTCACGACAATCAATGTCCTGGCTCGCGGCACCAGCGTGTTCTGGCGCGACATCTCATTTGGTGGAAACCACTTCAGTGAAGCCCTCCAGCGAGAGTACAACTTGTCCTTCGAGCAAGCCGAGCGCGCCAAGCGAGGTGAGCAGGTCGAAGGGTGCTCTCCGGCCGAGGCCCGAGCGGTGCTCGATGCGGTGTCGGCCGAGATGGCTTCCGAGATCCAGAAGACGTTTGATTTCTTTGCCGCCACGGCCGATTCCGAGGCGGTCAGCGAGCTCGTTCTCTCCGGGGGCTGTGCGCAGACCCCGAATCTGCTGCCGATTCTGCAAGAGCGATTCGGCGTCAGGGCCGAGTTGATGAATCCCCTGCGGCGGATTCACTTCAAGGAAAGTGACTTCGACTCGCAGTGGTTGCACTCGATCGCACCGATGCTCGCGGTCTCGATCGGCCTCGGTGTGCGCAAAGTCGGGGACTGATTGGTCATGATCAAAATCAACCTCATCGGCGAAGCAAAGCGCCCGATAGCGTCACGCGCGTCAGCGCTGACTGGGGGAGGCGAAGAGTCGAGTTGGCCATTCTTCGTCATGATAGGTCTTATCGGCCTGGGCATTCTTCTTACTGCCGGACACTTCCTGTACGTCAATGGCAAGGTCAACGGCAAGAAGGACGAGGTCGCCGAGGCCAGCCGTGAAGTGGAAGAGCTCGCAGCTTTTATCAAAGAGGTGCAGGAGTTCAAGGCCAAGAAGGCCGAGCTCGAACGCAAGATCCAGGTGATCAACAACCTGAAGGCCAACCAGCGCGGTCCGGTGCAGGTCATGGACCAGATCTCGAGAGCCCTGCCGGAGCTCCTTTGGCTTACTCGAATGCAAGTCAGGGGCGAGACCATCACGCTCCAGGGTCAGGCCTTCAACACCAACGCCGTGGCCAACTTCATCGAGAACCTGGATCGGGTCCCCGAGTTCCAGGAGCCGATCTTGAGAGAGACCACCCGCAACGGCCCGGTCTACAGTTTCTCGCTGACTTACAGGTTCAGTTATACGCCTCCGCCGACCGAAGAAGCAGAAACGACCGCGGTCGCCGAAGGATAGAAAGGACCTATCGCGATGCGCACAGGTTTCGAGGACAAGCCTTGGTGGGTCGCGGCCCTACTCGGTCTCGTGCTGGGGGGTCTGATCTACGGCGTGTGTTTTCATTTCCTGATCAAGCCGAAGAACGAAGAGTTGGCAGGTCTCGAACGTGAGCTGCAGATTCTCCAGCAGAAGATCCAAGAAGGTCTCGCCGCCAAAGCTCAGCTGCCGCGATTCCGCGAAGAGGTGAGAGCTCTCGAATTGGAGCTGGACAAACTGCTGCGCATCCTGCCGGCCCGGCGCAATACGCCGCAGCTTCTCCGACGCATCCGTACTCTGACGGAGCAGGGTGACTTCGATCTAAAGCGATTCGCACCGGGTAACTTCATCGATCAGGACTTCTACAGCGAATGGCCGATCAGCATCAGTCTCGAGGGCAGTTATCACAACCTCGCCCTCTTTTTCGACCGAATCAGTCGTTTCTCGCGCATCATCAATATCGAAGGCCTGACCGTCAGTGCGGTCAGAGGGGCGAACCCGCTGCGCTCGATAGCGGCGAACTTCAACGCCAAGACCTTCATCTACAAGGAGCCACCACCGCCGACCACTGGGCCGGAGGCCCAGTAGGCTCGCTTGGAACCGGAGGACGATGATCGTGACTAGAAGCCGGCACTGGATAGTCTTTGTGGCCCTGATCGGTCTCGTAATGGGGCTCCAGGGATTCTCCCTCCAGGCGCAGGAGCCGGATGACTTCGGCACGGAGGAGGAAGCGGAGCAGACCCCTGCACCTTCTCTCGGGCCGGAAGACATCGACGAGATCTTGAAAGGTGAAGATGCGATCTTCGCGGGAGGAGGGTACTCCTACGATCCGGGTAACCGGCGAGACCCCTTCAAGTCATTGTTGGCGACACGTGATCGCCCTCTGCTCAGAGGTCCGAGACCGGAAGGAATACCCGGCTTGCTTATCGAGGAAATCGATCTCACCGGCATCTTCCTGACCTCCGACGGACCGGTGGCGCAGATTCAGTCTACCGACAGCAGCAAGAGCTTTCTGTTGCGTCCTGGTGATCAGCTTTACGACGGTGACGTCGTGAACATAAGTTCCAATGAGGTCGTGTTCAAGCAAATCGTGGACGATCCCACGGCCCTGAAGCCGTTTCGTGAGGTGGCCAAGAAGCTCAACCCCGAGAAATGAGGATGCGCGGTCCTCATGCTTGCGGGATGGAGGCGAGCACCATGCGTACTATCGCAATCGACGTGAACAAGTGGGGCAAGTGGCGGTGTTGGGCCGCAATTGGCGGGGCTGCGCTGGCGCTCCTTTTGGGAGCCTGCAGCGCATCATCGCCGCCCGAGACCAGCAGCGAGTCCTCGGTCCGTGTAGGGGTCGAAACTCCGATTGTGGAGACGACCGCCTCGGCGGCTGTGGAGATCTACTCGCTGGATCTGCGGGAAGCCGCACCGGGCGCCCAACTGGAAATAGACACCAGTGGCTCACTTGTCTGGACCACCTATCGGGACGGCGACGACCATCTGGTGGTCGAGCTTCCCAACAGCCTTCCGGCGGTGGGAGTGAATGACCTATTTGTCGACGATGGTCTGGTCGAGTCGGTGACGGTCGCCACGGAAGACAGCGATGAACGTCCTCTGACTCGCCTCGTTGTAAGAACCCGCGCTGAGGCGGAACACTCCGTGGAGGCCGACGGCACGCGACTGCTGGTCGGCATCACTCCGGTCGCTGACGATTGGAGAGTCGCCGGGGTCGATGAGCCCGAAGGTGACACGACCGCCGTCGACGAGGCCATCGTGGCCGAGGAGACCATCTCGATTGCCGAAGAGGCCGCGGTAGCCGCCGCAGTGACGTCTGCGCCCACCGATCCGGCGACGACGTCGGGACCGATGCCAGAGGGCGTGCCGGCGAGCCAGCTACAGAACGTGGAGGTATCGACAGCGGATCAGAAGACGATGGTGAAGGTGTTGGGAGATGGCGAGTTCTACTACTCGACGTTCACCCTCGAGGCGCCCGAGCGATTCGTCATTGATCTCATTGGAGTCGTAAACACGGCGCCGCTGTCGAGCATCTCGGCCGACGGTGGACTCGTGGACCGGGTCCGCGTGGCCCAGTTCAAGCCCCAGCCCGAACTGGTATCGCGAGTGGTGGTGGATTTGAACTCGCCGGCGGCGGCGCAAGTCGAGCGTTTGCCCGATGGTCTGGTACTGACCTTCGAGGCGGCGGACACCACGACCCTCGTCCAGGATGTCTCGAGCGGGTGGGCGACTCGCGAAGAAGAGCCGATAGCCGAGGTCGAGCCCACATGGGCCGAGTCCTTTGAAAGTGATAGCGAGGGCATGGGCTCCGCCGAGAATGACGCCGTCGGTGCTCACGGGCTGCCGGCCGTGGCCGTAACTGCCCAGATTCAGCAGGACGACGTGGGTGCGGGGACGGCCGGTCAACCGGTTGTCGAGGACGAGGTGCCCTCTTTTGCTCCGATCTCCACCGGTGACGAGCCGGCAGGTGGTACCGATCTGTTTGCGGCCGATGTCGGCGGGGGGCCGTCGACGCGGCCCGCCGAGGGTGGCTCGGGGACGGTTTTCGAGGAGCAGTCCGTCGGCGATACCGGAGAGAGGACCTACCACGGCGAGCCGATGACGATGAGCCTCAAGGACGCCGACATCAAGGACGTCCTGCGCTCGTTTGCTCAGATCAGCGGGCTCAACGTGGTCGTCCAGCCGGGGGTTCGAGGCTCGGTCACGGTCGAGCTCACCAACGTGCCGTGGGACCAGGCCCTCGAGCAGATTCTCAAAATCAACGGTCTCGGATACGAATTGGAGGGCAATATCATGCGCATTGCCCCCATCAACACCCTGCGTACCGAGGCTGAGGCCAAGCGACAGTTGGCGGCAGCGCAATCGTTGTCGATCCCGCTGAGCACCATTATCAAGAAGGTCAGCTACGCCCCTGCCGGGTCGATGGCCGCTCTGCTCCAGCGGAGCGTCATGAGCCAGCGGGGCGCAGTCATCGTCGACGCCCGCACCAACACCCTGATCATCAAAGAGCTCCCCGCCTACATGAAGACGGTGATTGCGATCATCGAAACTCTGGACACTCCCGAGCCGCAGGTGCAGATCGAGGCTCGGATCATCGAGACGACCAAGAACTTCTCGAGGAGTCTGGGAATCCAGTGGGGCTTCCTGGGTGTTTCCGATGCCGAGCATGGCAATACCACGGGCCTGCAGTTTCCCAATAACGGCTCGGTCGACGGCAGCGTCAACCTGCTGACCGGTGGCGCGAATGGTCTGCTCGACATCACCATGGGCAACGTGCTGGACACCTTTACGCTGGACATCACCTTGCAGGCGGCGGAGAACGAAGGCCTGGTCAATATCCTGTCGGCGCCCCGGGTGACGACGCTCAACAACCAGCAGGCCTCGATCCAGAGCGGTCTGCAGATTCCGATTCAGACGGTGGCCAACAACACGGTGAGCGTACAGTTTGTAAACGCCACGCTCCGCCTCGATGTCACGCCGCACGTGACGGCAGAGGGCACGGTGTTGCTGGATATCAGCATCCAGAAGAGAGAGCCGCTGTTGGCCTTTGCGGTTGTCGGTGCCACCAACGCGCCGATCTCGACCAAGGATGCCAAGACCAGGGTGATGGTGCGAGACGGCGGTACCACGGTCATAGGTGGAATCTACAAGGTCACCGAGGATAGGGGAGAGGATAGAGTGCCGGGTTTGGCCAACATCCCCGTACTCGGCTACCTGTTCAAGAACAAGCGCCGCACCGACGAAAACGAAGAACTATTGATCTTTATCACTCCGCGAGTGGTCAAGCTGTAGGGAGCGGTTTAGGAGCCGACTATGCGTCGATACAGTCATTTGATTCTGTTGCTGGTTCTGCTGGTGGTGATGGCGGGGTGCAGTAACAGCGCCGCCCAGACCGACAGTGGTGGGATTATCCTCTCGGTCTCCGACTTCGACGGGCTGCCCATCTCCATCGGGGTCAGCGCCTCGGGCGGTCTGGTTCAGATCGGCCAGATCGACATCCAGAGTATCGTCAGGAACCCCACCGGGGGCTCGAGCGATCTCATGACTGTCGAGATGAGGTCCTACGAGGTCATCTTCTCGCGAGCAGACTCGGGCTCGAGCGTGCCGCCTCCTCTGACGCGGGGTATTTTTGGATCCGTACCGGCCGGGGGGACGATCACCTACGACAACCTCCCGATCATGACCACCGATCAGCTACTCAATCCGCCGCTGTCGACACTGGCGGCGACCGGACAGGATCCAGACACGGGCGGGCCCAAGATCATCCTCAACTGTCGAATGCGGTTCTTCGGCAGGACATTGTCCGGCGACGCCGTCGAGACCGCACCGATCATTTTCACTATCGATTTCCTTCCCTAGCAGGAGAGGCGCCATGAGACGATTGCCAAATGGATGGGTTGGAAGAGCTCTAGTGGGTGCCGCCGTGCTGGCGGTGCTGGTGACGGCCTGCTCGGTCGAGACGCCGACGGCGCCCGTTCAGACACCGGCGCCGGTCATCATCGCGGTGACTGCGAACTTCACTTGCACCGCGACTTTTAGAACGGTGCAGTTCTTCGACCTCTCGGCGGGAAATCCGACCTCCTGGTCCTGGACCTTCGGCGATGGTGGGAAGAGCAACAAGCAGAGTCCGACCCACACCTACAAGCTGCCACTGCTTGGGGACTACTTGGTGACACTGACCACCAGCAAGGCAGGAGCGACGCCGTTCACCACCCAGGCATTCCTCAGCAGTGTTGCCGACACGACCGAAACCGCAGGCGGCTGTCTACCCAAGCCAGAAGAGGAGGAGGAGATAGAGCCGGTATTATGAGGCGTTCGGAGACGGAAGCCACTTAGCCGACAAAACTGGTGGTGTGCCAATCGAGGCGGCTGGCTAGACGGTCAGCCGCCTCGGTGCGTATACTCTTCTGAGTCAGATGCGCTCGCCCTGGTTTTTTCTCGTCCTCGTCGCGATCCTGGTCACGCCGGCCTGTGACAAGGCGACGCCGGTCGCCCCGACCGGCGCCAGCATTACGCTCAGCGC
>JBAUDS010000172.1:0-3081 GCA_049678185.1 Thermoanaerobaculia bacterium | reverse complement strand
AGCCACCGCGGAATCCGCAGCGCAGACCGCGTCTTGGCCGAATTCCAGGATTTCAGAGTTGGCGACGAGGTGCCGATCAGCGTGGTAGCTCGCATGTTCTTCGAGGCTATCGAGCCGAATCTGTTTTTGGTGTGGTCAGGAGAGGAAGAAGAGCTCCCCGGAGTCTTCACCTGGGCGTTGTACCCGATGGACAAGAACCACACACGGTTGATTAGCCGAATTCGGTGGAGCTACCACTGGAGTGAACCATCGATAGTTGCCCTCGAGATCTTCACCGAGTTCACGGATCACCTTGCCGTTCGGAAGATTCTGCAAGTGGTGAAGGACCGGGTGGAAGGTCCTGTCGAGTCGATGGCGCGGCAAAACGTGGAATTCGCGATATATCTTCTGCTGTTGATGATCTTCCTTTTCGCGGTCGTGCTTCTTCTCCTGCGTCCCCTCACGTGGAAGTTATGGGTGGCAGGACTGGCTGCGGGAGGGGCATGGCTGCTCACTTGGTATGCGCCGATACCCATATGGGTCGGGGCCACACTCGGTCTGTTGACCATCTTCGGGCTACGCCCGGCATTGCACGCGTCCGTAAGGGATGCCTAACCGGTCGGTGATAGAATGCAGCCAAACTGGCTATAGAAAGGGTCCGGACTGTTGATCGGCACCAATCTGTCTCACTTCAAAATCACCGGTAAGCTGGGTGCAGGTGGTATGGGGGAGGTTTTCCGGGCCGAGGATACGACTCTGGATCGCGAGGTGGCGCTCAAGGTTCTGCCGACCGAGCTGGCCTCGGATCCCGAGCGGCTGGCCCGTTTCGAGCGTGAGGCCAAGACCCTTGCCGCCCTCGACCATCCAAACATCGTCACCATCTACACGGTCGAAGAAGCCGATGGTGTGCGTTTTCTGACCATGCAGTTGGTGGAGGGGAAGCAGCTCTCGGAGCTGATTCCGCGCGGTGGCATGCCGGTCGAGCGCATCTTCGAGCTTGGCATCCCCCTGGCCGAGGCCCTGGCTGCGGCGCATGAGAAAGGTGTCATCCATCGGGACCTGAAGCCCGCCAACATCATGGTCACCACCGATGACCGGGTGAAGGTGTTGGACTTCGGGCTGGCGAAACTGCAGCCGGACACGGCCGTTGTGGCGACTACCGAGGCCCGCACCGAGGCGTTGACCGGTGAGGGGCGCATCCTGGGCACCATGCCCTACATGTCACCCGAGCAGCTCGAGGGCAAAGAGATCGACGCTCGATCCGACATCTTCTCTTTTGGCGCCATGCTGTACGAGATGGCCACCGGCGAGCGGCCGTTTCAAGGTGACACTTCGGTGTCGCTGATCTCCTCGATCGTCAAGGACACACCCCGGTCGGTGGACGAGCTCAAAGGAGAGCTGCCGCACCACCTGGCTCGCATCGTCAATCGTTGTCTGGAGAAGAATCCCAAGCGGCGCTACCAATCGGCGATCGATGTCCACATCGAGCTGGACGCCTTGCGTAAGGAGGTCGACTCGGGCATCGTGCAGCCGAGCAGTGCCGAAGTCTCGGCCGCGGACGTGAGCGCAGCCGTTGCGCCGCGCCCTCGCCCCCGCCGCTGGTGGCCCGTGGCCGCGGCGGCAGGTGCGGTGCTCGTGGTAGGGCTGGTGCTCTGGTTCACCCGGCGGGAAGCGCCAGCACCAGAGGAAGCGGTGGTCTCGCCCGAGCCCGCCGCCGGCCTCGAGAAACAGCCTCCCTTGATCGTGGTTCTGCCGTTCGAGAACCTGGGCTCGTCCGAGGACGAGTACTTCGCCGATGGCATGACCGAGGAGATCACCAGCCGCCTGGCGGTGGTCAGCGGTCTGCGGGTGATATCACGCTCGAGCGCCATGCAGTACAAGGAGAGCCGGCCGCCGTTGAAACAGATCGGTGAGGAGCTAGGGGTCGACTACGTGCTCGAAGGGGCTGTGCGCTGGGCTCGCGCCGACGGCGGCAGCCGCGTGCGCATCACACCGCAGCTCGTCCGCGTCTCCGATGACAGTTATCTGTGGGCGAGCTCCTACGATCGGGTCATCGAGGATGTCTTTGCCATCCAGTCGGAGATAGCCGCCGAGGTCGCCCGTGAGCTGGGGCTGACCCTCTTGGAGCCCGAACGGCAAGAGCTGGAGGCGAAACCGACCGACAATTTGGAGGCCTACCAGGCCTACCTCCGTGGGGAGCACCACGCCAATCTTCCCGATTACTCCGAGGAGAATCGGCGGCAGGAGGTCGAAGCCTACCAGCGGGCCGTCGACCTCGATCCCGGTTTTGCACTTGCCCAGGCAGCCCTGTGCCACGCGCATGCTTTCTACTATCGGCTGGGCCTCGATCTGACCGCGGCGCGGCGCGCCATGTCCAAGGAGGCTTTCGATCGCGCCATGGCGCTCGATCCCGAGTCGCCGCGGGTGCTCTTCGAGCTCGGCTTCTATCACTACTACATCGAGGGGGACTACGATGCGGCCTTGGACAAATTCCTCGCGGCGGAGGAGGCCTATCCCAATGATGGGCAGATCCTCGCCGCCACCGCTTTCATCTGGCGGCGGCAGGGGAGGTTCGAGGAGGGCATCGACCGGCTCAAACGCGCCTTCGAGGTGAGCCCTCGGGATGCCCAGATCGCCGCCTTGATCGGCGAGTTTTTACAGCAGAGCCGGAACTATCCCCAGGCGGTGGAGTATCTAGACATTGCCATTGGTCTGGCCCCCGACAACGACTGGTCCTACAACGTGAAGTCCCAAACCCTCTTGGCCTGGCGGGGTGATCTGGCCGGATCTAGACGGGTTCTCGAGTCCCTGCCGGAACTTGACAAGGGTGATGACGGTTACTACTGGGGATGGGCTCCCCTGTACCGCTTGAGTCGCGACTTCGAGAGCTTGCTCGAGCTGCAGGAGACGGCCTCCTTCGAGTCGTTTACGAGCCAACTCGCTTTCGTTCCGATCGAGCTGGACCGGGGCGAGACGCTCGGTTTTCTGGATCGGACCGAAGAAGCGCGAGCGGCTTACGAGGCGGCCCGGATCGCCCTGGACAATGAGCTCAAGGAGCGTCCAGACGACTTTCGGCTCCACAGCAGCCTGGGATTGGCTTAT
>JBAUDS010000171.1:0-2849 GCA_049678185.1 Thermoanaerobaculia bacterium | reverse complement strand
AGGGCGTAGAGACCGGCATTCACCCGCTCGATGGCCAGCTCTTCGGCCGTGGCATCGAGCGCTTCGACGATTCGTTCGAGGTTGCCGTCGGCGCCGGCGACGACCCGACCGAGAGACCCGGGATCCTGCAGATCGGCCACTGCCATGGCACCCCAGCCCTGGCGGGCTTCGCCAATCAATCCCGCGAGGGTGGAGGGTGAGACCAATGGCACATCCCCGGAGAGCACCATGAGCATTGCCGGCCCCTCGAGATGCTCTTCGACTTGCGCCAGAGCATGCCCGGTGCCGAGCTGGTCGTGCTGCTCGACCCAGGTGAGGTCTTCGGCACCCAGCTCTTCCCTGACCTCATCGGCCCCGTGTCCCACCACCACGAACAATCGCTGGCAGCCGGCCTCGCGTGCGGCCCGAAGAACCCAGGCCAGCAGCGGCTTCCCCGCCACCTGCTGAAGCACCTTCGGGCGTGCCGAGTGCATCCGGGTGCCCTTGCCCGCGGCAAGTATCACCGCCGCAGTGGGCAATGCCCCGCCCGCCTTCATCTTTAGTCCTGTTCGAATAGCTGCTTGTGATTCGAGCTCGCCTTCAGCGAGTCGAAATCGGAGTCGTGATAGGCATGAATTCTGTTTTTCGGGTTCAGCTCTATGGCCTGGGCCAACATCTTGGCCGCTTTGTCCTCTTCTCCCATCATCGCCAGCAGCGAAGCAGCCAGATAGGTAAATCGCTCGTCTTTGCCCTGGCGGCCCCCACGGCTGCAGAGATCCAACGCTACTTCGAAATTCCCTCTATTCCGCTCGTAGACGGCCATCAGAAAGGGATCGGTGCCGGGGGGAGCGGCGGATGCGGCCTGCAGCTGCTGGCGACACATCTCGACGTATTGCCTCGCCCGATTGGCAAATTCGATCTGATCGGTGTCATCCATGACCCGAGTGAAGAGCTCCGCCGCCGCCTTCCACTTCTTCCCATGAAAGGCCTGGAGTCCCTGCTCGTAGATCTCGAGGAGGTCCGGGTCGACGGCGTAAGGTTTGGGCGGGCTATCGAGGGCCAGAACTCTCAGCTCGTCGAGCTTACTCTGAACCGTATCGCGGTCGGTATTGAAGTGCTCTGCCAGCTCCTCGAGCTTTTTCTTCTTCGCATACCGTTTGAGATAGGTGACATCCTCCTTCTTCCAGCGTTTCGCCATTTTCCCTCTCTTATCTCTATTTTTTTCGCAGTTCAATCAAGATTTGCTTGGCTACTGCCTTCAAGGTATCGAAGACGCCGACCCCTTGGGGTGCGATCCCCTCGAAAGTGGGCTCGCGTTTGAAGTTCAACATCCTATACATCTCGTCCACCGGCATGACGTTGGGGAGATCACGCTTGTTGAATTGCAGTGCGTAGGGGATCGCAGACAGATCGAAACCGTGCTCCCTCAGATTGGCTTCGAGATTGCGAATCGACTCGACGTTCGCCTCCATTCGCTCGCGCTGGCTGTCCGCGACAAACACGACACCGTCCACCCCTTTGAGAATCAGCTTGCGACTGGCGTCGTAGAAGACCTGGCCAGGGACGGTGTAAAGATGAAATCGAGTCGTAAAACCCCTGATCGTGCCTAGATCCAGGGGAAGAAAGTCGAAAAAGAGGGTCCGATCAGCCTCGGTCGCCAGCGAGATCATCTTGCCTTTGCGCTCGGGCGCCGTCTTGGTGAAGATGTGCTGCAGGTTGGTGGTCTTGCCACCAAGACCGGGACCGTAATAGACGATCTTGCAGTTGATCTCCTTGGCGGCGTAGTTGATAAACGTCATGGCAAGGACTCTTGCTTAGCCTTCCGCGCTGAGAGCAGCAACGAACAAGCCGGCATCTCGCTCCACGGCTCCTGCTCGCAGCCCTGTGAGCGAGGCCGGCTTCATCTCGACTCAATCGCTGAACAGAGAGTCGATGTCCTCGTCGGTGATCTCGGCAAAGGGACTTGGCTCGACCCTCCCCTCGGGACCCAGCTCGCTCTTCCTGGTCATGTCCTCGAAGACCCTATCCATCTCTGCGCTTGCTCTCTTGACCCGCAACCTCACCAGGCCCAAAGAGGATCGTTCGTCGAAGATGACCAGAAGAATGGCTCGCTTGGCGACGATCGAGATATGGATGTGATCCCGCTTGCCTTCGTGGAAGAGAACAGAAAACTCCCGCTCACCGATAAGCTTGGCCAGACCATCTGTTGCGGCAACGTTGCCGGCAGTCAGAGACGCCAAGGAGGTGCTGTCGAAGTCCTCCACGTCTCCGGCCGCCGCAATCTGCTGGCCGTTCTTGTCGATTAGAAAGACCACCTTGGCGTTGGAGTCGTGGCGTAGACGGTTCAGGGCTGCTTCGAGACGCCCGAGCTCCTCTTCGAACACCTCCATGTGGGCTGCGGCCATAGCTTGTTTTCCGAAGGCAGGCGAGAAGATATCACTTGCCGTGCACGACTTTCAAACTTTTGATTTTATGGCAATTGCTTGTCAAGGGAAATGATCACAACTATTCGGATGTCAGCCGGTCGAAACCGACCTCTCGACCGCCGCGGACGAGCGCCGATTTCCTTCTCTGCGGACCCCACTAGCGGGGTGAGAAACCAGTGACAATAAAGGTGCCTGACCGCTCGTCCTTCTTGAGCTTGATGAGCTTGCGTCGCTCGGCCTCCTCCAGCAGCTCGGAGAAGCTGGAGAAGCCGAAGTCCGTCTCGGCAAAGGTGGGGAGCTTTCGTTGGATGGCCTGCTTGATCACCGAGCCCCAGAGAACACCTGCGTTTTCACCCACGAGGGTCTCGATGGCCTCGATCATCAACCCCATCGCCTCCTCATCATCCCTGCCCGGTTCAGCCGGCTCGGGTGCGGTCGGCTCGG
>JBAUDS010000170.1:0-1804 GCA_049678185.1 Thermoanaerobaculia bacterium | reverse complement strand
GTTGTCCTCCGTCGACTGGCCCGAGTTTTTCGAGGGCGTCAGTCTGGTGGATGACGTCCTCCGCGCCGCTCCCGGGTTCGCAGCCATGGATTTCGCGACGCGGGACGAGTACCGGAAGCAGATCGAGTTGCTCTCCCGGGGCTCGGGGAGATCGGAGATCGAGGTGGCGCGGGAAAGTGTGCTCCTGGCCCAGAAGGCAGCCCGGGGGAGCGCGGCCGCGGCTGGCGCAAAGGTGGAGACCGACTCTCGGCAGAGCGCGCCAGGGCTTCCCGGTGTTCCCGAGCCTGCCGAGGAGGACACCGGGTACTACCTCCTTTCCCGGGGCAGACTGGCTTTCGAGAGCCTTCTGGGGTTTCGCGTCCCGTTGCGAATCCGGCTCCGCCGCTTCCATCGCGCCCATGCGACCACCGGATATCTGGGAACGATTGCTGTCCTCACCGCCCTCCTGCTTTCCGGCCTGCTGTTCTACACCCGGACGGCCGGGGCAGACCTCTCGGTCCTCGTCCTGCTGGGAATCCTGGGTCTGGTGCCCGCCTCAGAGATTGCGGTGTCCCTCGTTAATCGTCTAGTTCCAATTCTCGTTCAACCCAGATTGCTCCCCAAGCTCGAGCTCGCCCAGGGCGTGCCTCCGGAGCTTCGAACCCTGGTCGTTGTGCCGATGCTGCTCACGAGCCACGATGACATCGAAGAGCAGGTCGAGCGACTCGAGGTGCACTATCTGGCAAACCCCGAAGGCCACCTCCACTTTGCCCTCCTCAGCGACTGGGGGGACGCGCCCCGCGAGCATATGCCCGGCGACGAGGATCTCCTCACTGCGCTGGCCGACGGCATCGCGCGCCTCAACCAGAGATACGAGGGTCCGCCCGGAGCCGGGAGCCGTTTTCTCTTGTTGCATCGTCGGCGTCTCTGGAACGAGAAGGAAGGCAAGTGGATCGGCTGGGAAAGGAAGCGAGGGAAGCTCCACGAGCTGAACCGGCTTCTGCGCGGGGCCAGGGACACCACGTTCATTCCAGTCGTCGGCCAGCCGCCCACGGTGCCCCAGGGGGTCCGCTACGTCATCACTCTGGATGCCGACACCCGGCTTCCCAAGGCGAGTGCCTACCGCCTTGTTGGGGCAGCGGCGCACCCGTTGAACCGACCACGCTTCGACCCCCAGAAGGGACGCGTCGTCGAGGGCTATGCGGTCCTGCAACCCCGGATCACGCCCTCCTTGCCGACAGGCCCGGCTAGCACCGACTACCAGCGGATCGTCTCGGGACCCGGAGGCGTGGACCCGTACGCGGCCGCGGTCTCCGATGTGTATCAGGACCTCTTCGAGGAAGGGTCCTACACAGGAAAAGGGATTTACGACGTCGATGCCTTCGAGGCGGCGCTCGAGGGAACGGTCCCGGAGAACGCGCTCCTCAGCCACGACCTGTTCGAGGGTTTGTTCGCACGCGCCGGGCTGATGACCGATGTGGATCTTTTCGAGGAATTTCCCGCCAACTACGAGGTGGCCGCCCGCCGCCACCATCGATGGGTGCGGGGCGACTGGCAGCTCCTACCCTGGGTCCTGGGCTACGCGCGCGACGCCGCCGGGGGAAAGCAGAGGGCTCGCATCCCCACCCAGGGCCGATGGAAGATGGTGGACAATCTCCGCCGCAGTCTCGTCGCGCCTTTCTCGTTTCTCGCAGCGGTGGCCGGCTGGATCCTACCCG
The DNA here is from genome assembly GCA_049678185.1 of Thermoanaerobaculia bacterium. GTDB lineage: Bacteria > Acidobacteriota > Thermoanaerobaculia > Multivoradales > JAHEKO01 > M0029. Next base: position 107 of record JBAUDS010000170.1, on the reverse strand, counting down.
CTGTTCCGCCTCTCCTCTGGACCGGCCTGCTCGTGGGGTCCGTCGCCGTGCCGACCTTTATCCCGGTTCTCGACGGCCTCCTCCCCCGGCGATGGGGAGTCTCCAAG
>JBAUDS010000169.1:0-1505 GCA_049678185.1 Thermoanaerobaculia bacterium | reverse complement strand
GTGCATTCATCAATCAAGCTGAGGGTTTTGTCAACGCAGATATTTTGACAACCGAACAGGGAGATCTGCTTATCAAAGCTGCAACTCTTCTAGTTGAAGTACTCAGCGATCGATGATGGGCCGCTTTACGACTCGACCCTGCCATATCAGAAGACACCCTGACTGTACATATCATCGGTGGAAACAGCGCAGATTCGGATCATGATTCTTTGGAAGGACGCTTCAAGATTAAGTAGCCTCATCCAATCCAATGGGTGAGATTGGGCAAGAAGAAAAATCTGATCCTGGTCTGTTCAAACGAGCAGACCAGGATCAGGCAAGGTTTGTAAATCTGAAAGTTATATATTAAAGGAGGCATCGCTCGTAATAAATAATAATAACCGAAATAACCGCCGGTACATCGTTTAAGCATTTCCGCGGAATAAACCCCTAACAAAAAAGGAAGGAAACAGGAATGAAGAAAAAACTATTCACTTACATATCGGTCAGCATTTTGGTGCTGTCCCTGTTGCTCATGCTCGCGCCGGCCGTATTTGCGGCGGCAGGCGGCCCGGGTAATCCCGATCCCCCTGGGCAGCTCGTCCAGCTCCAGCTGCTGGCCTTCAACGACTATCACGGGCACCTGGAGCCAAACGCATCGGGTACGGTTGATGGCGCTCCAGCCGGGGGTGGGGAGTACCTCTCGGCTATGCTCAATAATTTGCGCGCCGGCAACAAGTTCAGCCTGACCGTCGCCGCCGGTGACCTCATTGGTGGCTCGCCCGCCTTTTCCGGGCTCTTCCACGATGAGCCGTCGGTCGAGTCGCTGAATGCCATGCAGCTCGACGTGTCGGGCGTCGGCAACCATGAGTTCGATGAAGGTGTTGCCGAACTGCTGCGCATGCAGGATGGTGGCTGTCACCCCGTCGATGGTTGCTATTTCCCGGATGCGCCATACCCTGGTGCCGACTTCCAATGGCTCGCTGCCAACGTCGTCAATGAAACGACTGGTGAAACCCCCTTGCCGCCTTACTGGATCAAGAAGATCGAGAGCGTGAAAGTCGGATTCATCGGTATGACCCTCGAAGCGACCGATACGCTGGTCGCAGCCGCTGGTATCCAGGGCTGGGATTTCCTCGATGAGGCAGAGACGGCTAACGCGCTCGTCCCGATCCTGCAAGCGCAGGGCGTCGAGGCCATTGTCGTACTGCTGCACGAGGGAGGCTCGCAGACACCGCCTCCGGGCGATGTCGACGCTTGCGTGGGTATTTCCGGGCCGATCGTTGCGATCAACGACGCCCTCGACCCCGCGATCGATGTGCTGATCACAGGTCACACCCATCTGCCCTACAATTGTGTTCTTCCAGACTCGGATGGCCAGCCCCGTATCGTCACCAGCGCCTATTCCTACGGCCGCGTGGTCTCGGAATTTGACCTCGTGCTCGATAAGCGCACCAACGATGTGCGCCGTGACCTCAGCGTGGCTGCCAATCACACCGTCGTCCAGGCCTCCCTGACCCCCGACC
>JBAUDS010000168.1:0-1561 GCA_049678185.1 Thermoanaerobaculia bacterium | reverse complement strand
GATTTGGCCCTGGCCAGAAAGGTGGCGAAGTTGTCAGAGGCAGAACGCTTCGGTTGAACCTTCTAAGTTTCTAAAGCCTTCTATGAGTAGGCCGGTGGTGTCAAGGTCTTCATCTACTCCTGCGATGGCTCCTTTCCGTCTTTTGCTGCATTGCGATGAATGAGATGGATGATCTGCCCGTCTCGCTTCTATCCGCACTCTGTTGGTCGAGAGTATTTTCGACCGGTGCATGGTGGGGTCCGACAAGGGTGGGCGCTCCTATCTGGCACGCGGACTGCCGGCCCTCAGGCGTGGCCCGAGAGCTCTTCCAAGGCACTAACGGAGTCGCCCGTTTCTCGTCGTAGGGATCATCCAAGATCAATCACTCCTTTTTGTTGGTGCGGGCTTCGATCACGCTGCCTGAGAAACCTTCTTGTTCGGAAACGCCTGGTAAACCTCTCCAGTGACCCAGAGGTGATGCATCAGCACAGCGAGCTTTCGGGCGAGCGCTACCACGGCCTTCCCTTTGCCTTTTCGTTCTGCAAGTGCAAGTGCCCAATTCTTGAGCTCCGAGTCGGCTTTGGTGAGAAGACATGCATGCGCCGCCTGGACGAGTAATCGACGCATCTCCGGATCACCCTCCTTGGTGATGCGGCCGTAGTGGGACACCGAAGCGGACTCTCGCATGGATGGTCGGAGCCCGAAGAACGAGGCGACATCCCGACTATTTTTGAATCGGTGAGGGTCATCGATGGTGAGCACGAAATACGTCGCGACGACTGGGCCTACCCCAGGGATTTCCCGAAGGTGATCGACCTCCGGGAGGTCCTTGACCATTTCCTCCAAGTGCTCGTTACGACGATCGATCTCGCCGGTAAGAAGATCGAGCTGCTCAAGCAGCGGATCGATGACTGTTCTGAGCTCACCGGGTAGCTTCATCTGATCGACCCGATCGACAAAGGTCCGCGGCGCCTTTCCGGACACCTTGTAGCCATAGCTGCGCAGCAGTCCTCGGATGGAATTGATCCACTTCGTGCGGGTCTCCACCATCGCGCTTCTTACTTTGAGGTTTCCGCGCAGTAGCTGCGCTTCTTCGCTGCGATGTTGGATCGGCTTCAAAAACTCCGGGTCGAGTCGTACGAGACGAGCCAATACTTCGGCATCGACTTTGTCGTTCTTTAACTTGCTCTCTGCAATGAGCCGTACTCGACGTGGGCTGCAAACGACCACCTCGTGGCCGAGAGATTCGAGGAGGCGAGAGACCCACGGAGATGATCCCCCAGCCTCCAAAACCACCCTCATCGGCTCGCGGCGGAAGAACCTCTCCAATGCCTTGCGTGAGGTCCTCACTCTCGAGGTCTCCATAACCTCGCCGTCCTCTTCGAGGATGCAGATTTGACTGTACTCAGCGTGTAGGTCGATGCCACAATACTCCATGCCGGTCTCCTTATCTTGGGCCTCGAGCCCGCAATAGATTTGGCGAGCATTGTGCTACGCCGTTTAGGAGACCGGCCTATTCCTCCCATCTGCACCCATAGCATTTTGTGTCAGCGCTCGTTTTGCGCCGCGCTCAGGTGTGCCA
>JBAUDS010000167.1:0-3965 GCA_049678185.1 Thermoanaerobaculia bacterium | reverse complement strand
AAACTGGTGATCCGCCGCCAGGATCGCATCGAGAAGCTGACACCCCCCACGGTACACCTGGTGACACCGAGCTCCGGACAGTCCCGGGCACCGAACGTCGTCAACGTTCCGGGCGGTCTCTATGTCTCTCCCGAGCACACCTGGGTCGGTATCGAGGTCACCGGCGAAGCTCGGATCGGTCTCGACGACTTCGCCGTCAAGACACTGAGAGATGTCGAAGAGATCGAGTTTCCCGAGAGTGGGAATAAGGTGTCCAAGGGTGACCCACTGTTCACCATCAAGCGGCGAGGACAATCCCTGACCATCTCGTCACCGTTGGATGGAACCGTCTCCAGGGTCAATCACGAGCTCGCCTATCACCTTGAGCTGCTGGCGAGAAGACCCTACGAGATGGGCTGGATCTGCAGCCTGGTCCCGGGCAATTTGTCGGCAGATCTAGGGTCGATGAGGATCGGGGCCGACGCCATCTCCTGGTTCGAGAGCGAGATCGAGAACTTCCAGCACCACCTCAAAGCTGCGCGCCAGACACAAGGGGAGGGGGAAGCAGACGACGAGGGCATCGACGAGCTGGCCTGGTCTGTATTCGCCGCCACCTTCCTCACGCCAGCCGAGGTGCCCGCGATGCCCTGAAGAATTCGAGGCGAGACCGTAAGTTCGCTGAAGGTGAAATCGCCACCGCCCAGGTGGCCTTGTTCGAGGAGGGATTTAAGGCATGAAGCAACTGCTCGTGCTGCTCGTTCTTGCGGGTTTCCTCACCGCGCCGGGGCCGATCCAGTCGGCCCCAGCGGAGACCGCTGGCGAGATACCTGCGCTTATCATTTCGCCGTCCTGTGTCGGCGAAGTCAAATTCCCCCATCAGATGCACTTCGACGACATGGGTGTTCCCTGTCAGGACTGTCATCACGAAGTGAACGCTACAAAGCTGGACATGCCGCATAGCGACTACTTCGATGACTTCTGGATCGACTGCTCGGCGTGCCATTCCGAGTCCGGGACACCGAGCACCTCACAGGCCTGCTCAGCTTGTCATCACTCGGATCCGGCCGGGATCGCCGACGAGACGCTCAGCTCGAAGGTCGTAATCCACAAGAGCTGTTGGACGTGCCACGAAACGGGCACGGGAGACGAGGCCAGCGAGTCGTGTGGTACCTGCCACCAGGGAGCCAGGACCTGTCCATGACGGCGGGTCATCTCTTGAACCAACATCTAAGCGAGAGAAGGACGATATGAATCGAAGGGACTTTCTCAAGGCCGCCGGAGTCGCAGGAGCAGCCCTGTCCGGCCAACCTGCTGCGGCCGAGCAACCTGTCGAGACGACGGAGTTCGCAGGGGTGCTGGTCGATACCACACGTTGTATTGGCTGCCGGTCGTGTGAGAAGGCCTGCTCCGAAGAGCACGGTCTTCCGGTTCCGGATATCGCCAACGACGAGGCCCTCGCCGCTGAGCGCCAGACCAGCGAGACCCAGTGGACCATCGTCAACCGCTACGAGACCTCGAAGGGGGAGGTATTCGTCAAAAAGCAGTGCTTCCACTGCTGGCAGCCCGCTTGTGCAGCGGCGTGCCTCACCAATGCCATGTACAAGACGACCAACGGGCCGGTGATCTGGCGACCCAGCAAATGCATGGGTTGCCGCTTCTGTATGGTCTCGTGCCCGTTCGATATCCCCAAGTTCGAGTACCACGAGTGGAATCCGAAGATCCAGAAGTGCAACATGTGCTACGAGCGGCTCCAAGAAGGCAAACGGCCCGCCTGTGTGCAGGCCTGCCCTACCGACGCCCTCATGTTCGGTATGAAGCGAGACCTGATGGAGATCGCCCGCGTCAGGATCTACAACCACCCGGAACGGTATGTTCACAAGATCTACGGCGAGCACGAGGTGGGCGGCACCGGTTGGCTCTACCTTTCGGCCGTGCCGTTTGAAGAGATCGGTCTCCGCACCGATCTGGGAACCACCCCCTATCCCGAGTACACCCGCGATTTTCTCTATGGTGTGCCGCTCGTTCTGTTCGGGCTACCTGCCCTGCTGCTGGGGCTGAATCTCCTTTCCGGCGACGACGATGAGGCCTAGAAGATCATGGCGATCCCAGAGAATCTAGGAAGTGAATTCAGGCGCTTTCTCCGCTTCATGGCCTCCGAGATGCGGCCCAAGGGTAAGCTATTTACTCCCTTCAACGTCATCTCGGTGCCGATCATCCTGCTTGGTCTCGGGATACTGGTGGTGCGCTTCACCAAAGGTCTCGGCTCCGTCACCAACCTCTCACAAGATTTTCCTTGGGGGTTCTGGATCGGCTTCGACGTAATCACCGGTGTCGCCTTCGCCGGTGGCGCCTACATCATCACTTTCATGGTCTATGTGATGCGGAAGGAGAGATACCACCCCATTGTGAGGGTCACGGTGCTCAATGGCTTGCTGGCCTACATCTTCTACGCCGGCGCTCTGACGCTCGACCTCGGGCGGCCCTGGAACATCATCAACCCCATCATCGGTAACGACTTTGGCTATAACTCGGTTCTGTTTCTAGTGTCGTGGCACTTCATGCTCTACATGATGGCCGAGTTTGTCGAGTTCTCTCCGGTGGTAGCCGAGTGGCTTGGCTGGAAGAGAGTCCGAGGCTTCCTCGACTCCTTGACCCTCGCCGCCGTGATCTTCGGCATCACCCTCTCGACCCTCCACCAATCGGGTCTGGGTGCGCTGTATTTGATGGCCAAGCCCAAAATTCATCCCCTGTGGTACTCCGAGTTCATTCCCGTCCTGTTTCTGGTGTCGAGCATCTTCGCCGGTCTGTCGATGATCATTGTCGAAGGCACCATCAGTCACCGGGTGTTCAAAGATCAGATCGACCCCGAGAAACACGGTACGTTCGAAGATATCGTCTTCGGGCTCGCCAAGGGTGCCGCCATCGCCATGTTCGTCTATTACTTCTTCAAGGCGCTGATCTTCATCCATGAGCACCACTGGACCCTCCTCAACGACTTCTGGGGCTTCTGGTACCTGGTGGAGATTCTCGGATTCGTTCTCGTCCCCTGCTTCATGTTCGCCTACGCTGTGAGACACCGACGGCTGGGGGTCGTACGGGTGGCAGCGGTTCTCACCTTGGTGGGGATCGTCCTCAATCGTCTCAATATCTCCGTCATCGCGTTCAAGTGGGACGCCCCCATCAAGTACTACCCGTCCTGGCAGGAGATCGTGGTCACGCTCATGGTGGTCTTCGCCGAGATCTGGGTATTTCGGTGGATCGTGCTACGGATGCCTGTGATGAGGGAGGCCCACGAGACCCCAAAACCCCACCCCCCGGCGATCGAAGCGCCGGCGCTGAGAACTTGAACTGGAGGCTTGACGATGGAGACCTACACCTATGTCAATATTTTCGAGACTAAAGGGCTCGAATATCTGTTGCTGATTTGCTTTCTGGTCTTGTTTATCTTCCTGATCAAATATCTACAAAAAACCAACCAGGATGACTGAGGACCGGCGACCCGATCGCGCATATACTGAAACCGTGGAGGCTGACCCTACTCGGTCTGGGAAGTATCCCGATGGGGGAAGAAGGGGTCGGTTCCTACGCCGCCTGGGAAAGGCTAGGTGAATGGCCTCGACACCGATCTCGGTCTTGATTGTCGACGACGATCCGATCGTCATCAGAATGCTTGCCGACTGGTTGGGCGGGCAGGGGCATCGGGTCGACTCGACTCCGAGCATCAAGGACGCGTTGCGGCTGGCGGCCAGGCAAGTCTACGATCTGGCCCTTGTTGACCTCGAGCTCTGCTCCGGAGAGGGGCACGAGCTGCAAGAGAGTCTGCTCTCCATCCAGTCCGATCTCACCCTCATCGTCCTCTCCGAGCGCTCGGCGATCGAGTCCGCAGTGAGAGCTCTCAAGGCCGGGGCCTACGGCTACATCACCAAGCCCCTCGACTCCGAGGAGCTCTCCCAGATGGTGGAGCGGGCCACCGAGCATCGAGCTCT
>JBAUDS010000166.1:0-37500 GCA_049678185.1 Thermoanaerobaculia bacterium | reverse complement strand
TGCCTTCGATCAGCTGGCGCACCGGGTTGAGCTTGACCTTGACGCCGAAGTGGCGGATCGACTGCTTGGGCTCGATGAAGGTGCGGCCGACATAGTGGTTGCGGATGAGACCGAACTCGAGCGGCAGTCCCGACTCCCGGCTGTAGCCCATGGCCGCGAAGAGCCCGCTATCGGGCACCGGCACTACGATGTCGGCCGGGGCCGGCGCCTCCCGCGCCAGCCGAGCCCCCATCTCGAGCCGCGCTCCCGAGACCGCGCTGCCGAATACCACACTGTCGGGGCGGGCGAAGTAGACCTGCTCGAAGAGGCAGCGGGTGGGCTCGGGCATCGACGAAAGCCGGTAGGACTCCACCTTGCCATCCCTGGCCACCGCCACTTCGCCAAGCTCGAGCTCCCGCACCGCACGCGCCTGAAGCAGGTCGAAGGCACAGCTCTCCGAAGCAAAACAAGGAGACCCTTGCACCTCCCCCAGAACCATCGGCCTAAATCCGTGGGGATCACGCGCGGCCACCAGACAGCTCTCGGTCAGCAACAGTAGGGTGTAGGCGCCCCGGACCTGTTCCAGGGCGATCATCAGCGACTCGACCACATCCTCCCGCGGGTTGCGAGCCATGAGATGCAGGATGACTTCGGTGTCGCTGGTGGTCTGAAAGATGGAGCCCTCCCGCTCGAGACGCTGGCGGATCTCCACCGCATTGACCAGATTGCCGTTGTGGACGATGGCCAGAGGCCCCATGGAGGTTTTGACGACAATCGGCTGGGCGTTGAAGAGAGAGCTCGTGCCGGCGGTCGAATAGCGGGTGTGACCTATAGCCCGCTGGCCGTCGAGCCGGGCGAGAGTGCGGCCACCAAAGATGTCGGCCACATGGCCCATACCCCGGTGAAGGTGAACCCGCTCCCCGTCCCAGGAGACGATACCGGAGCTCTCCTGGCCGCGGTGCTGGAGGGCGTAGAGGCCCAGATAGGCGAAGTTGGCCGCGTCCTCGTGGCCATCGATGCCAAAAATGCCGCACATGTGATGCTATGAACCTAGCGCCTCTTCGGGTTGATTCTCCGCTCGACCTCCCACTGCCATCCAGTCGGTCGGCTCGAGCTGGCCGGCAACACACAGCCGGGCATCGGAGCCCTCGCGGACGAGCTGCTCGCCCACCGATTCGGCGGCCAGCTGCGGCAGATTGTTGGTCCGCGACAGATGGTAGAGCACGATCCAGCCGAGGCGGTCGCTCAACAGCTCTGGTATTCCCTCCGACGCCTCGCGATTGGACAGGTGACCGTGCCGGCCCGCCACCCGCTGCTTGAGCGGCCATGGATAGGGGCCGCTACGCAGCATCTCCAGATCGTGGTTGGTCTCGAGGATCAGCACATCGAGGTCGACCAAGCGACCCCAGGCCAGACGGCTCGTCGTTCCCAGGTCGGCCACCAGGCCTAACCGGTGGCCCCTCGGGTCTTCGATGACCAGACCCACCGGTTCACGGGCGTCGTGTGGGATGGCGAAGGGCTCGACTTCGAAGCCGCCTATCTCGGCGGTCTCGCCCGAGTGGATAACAGCAGTGTTGATCTGCTGCCCTTCCAGACCGGCTCCCTCGAGCGTCCCCTCGGTCGCATGGACCGCCATGCCGTGGCGTCGCGCCAGGCGGCTGGCACCTTTACAGTGGTCACCGTGTTCGTGGGTGAGGACCAGAGCGTCGATCGTGGACGGGTCGATATCCAGCAAGCCGAGACGTCGCTCTAGCTCCCGGCAGGAGAACCCAGCGTCCACCATGATGCGCTTGGAACCCGACTCCACCACCACCGCATTGCCGCCGCTGCCCGATCCCAGGACGGCAATTCGCATCGCGGAATCGGTCAGACCGAGGGGGATTTGCACGGCAGGAAAATATCACACCCCCACCCTCCCAGGGCTTGGGGGCTTGTGGGCGTGGGGGCTTGAGGCACCCCCTCCCGACTCCGCCGGCACGGAGGCTGGTCCCTTCGACTCCGTGCACCCTGGGTGGGTGGGCCCCAAGCCCTCAAGCCCGGGTGGCGGGAGGGAGGGCCAAGCCCCCAAGCCCTGGGAGGGTGGATTGGCGGGTCTTAGAACTCGTACCCCTTGCCCTGCTCGAGGAAGTGGAGATCGGGGTTCTTCATCGCCCTCACCTCGGCCTGGATCTGCCGGATGCAGGGTGGCTTGAGGTGATGCAAGAGGATGGGGATCGGGCGCTCCAGCTTTCGCAGCTCCTCCGCCAGCGTTGCCGGTGTCATGTGGAACGAGACGTCGGCGATGGTCTGCAGCTGATTGTCGAAGCTGGTGTCCACACATGCCATCTGCAGACTGGCCATCTGGTTGATCATCTCCCACAGCCGCTGCGTGGGTCCGGTGTCGCTCGACCACAGAAAGGCCGACCCCCCCTGCTCGAGAAGAAAGCCGAAGGTGGGGATGAGGTGATGGACCATAAACGGGGTGAACTTCACCCCGTCGATGATGACGGGCATCTCTTCCGTCAGCTCCTTGAAGCGGATCGCGGGAAGCAGGTTGTTTGGCAGCCTGGAGAAGTCGGGCCAGGAGGAGTTGTTGAAGAGATGTTTGCGGACCGCGAAGGTCGTCGTGGCAGAGGCGTAGATATCGATGCCCTCGCCGCTCTTACCGTAGACATTCTCGATGAAGAAGGGCAGAGATCGTACGTGATCCACATGCGAGTGGGTCAATACGATGGATCGCACCTGAGCCTGCCGGTCGAGCGACAGCGCCTGCGCCAGCGAGCCGGCATCCAACGCGATTGTGCCGTTGATCAGCAGCGACGTTGTGCGGCACTCGGGGCTCTCACCCCCATAGCAGCCGAGGACTTCGATCTTCATCGCATACGGCTCCTGCCACCCCGGACGAGGTGAGCGCGTCGCAGCCTATCACCGGGTGCCGCCGAGAAACTGTTAGATGGGCAACGGGCCGTCGCCCCTCGATCAGAATCGCCGCCCGAACCAGAAGGAGGTTTCGAACCCGCCGACGGAATCCTTGAAGTCCCACTGTTTGGCGAAGTCCCAGTTGAGATTGAGCCCCAGGAGCCGGAAGGAAAAGCCAAAGCCGTAGGAAGACAGACAGTCGTTCAGTTTGTTCTCGTCGGAGTCCCAGCAGTCGAAGTTCTGAACCGAACTGTAATAGGCGCCGCCGACGTCCAGAAAGATATTCCCCCGGATCCCCTGGATGGCCATGAACGGCAGGGCCAGCACGTCTATCAACGGAAAGCGATATTCGAGGTTGGCAAAGAACGCCCGGTCACCTACGATCGAGGCGTATTCGAAACCCCGAATGGTATCCAGACCGCCGATATAGATCGGACTGGGAAAGTTCCCATCACTTTGCGCCCCCCACAGACGGATGGCGAGTTGGTTCCTGCGGCTCAGCCGCACATACTGCCGGAAGTCGATTCCGATCGTCGAAGTCAGGGTGCCTTTCTCATCGAGGTCCGGTGCGTACTCGCCCCACAGCCGGTAGCGCCGGCCGGTGACAGGCCCCCACCGCTCATAGACCGCGGTATCACCTACAAAGGATCCTTGAATCTGGGGATAGTCGTCGATCCGGGGCGAGATGATGGGCACGGGAAACCCAGTCTCCGGATCCAAGATCGCGTCGCCATTCTCATCCGTCAAGATGGTCTGAAACCCGAACTCGCGGCGGTAGTAGCCAAGCCCGGCAGTGATCCGGTGATTGACACCCAACGGATAGATGAGCTCACCGACCCCGCCGGTCAGCGAGAAGGCGACCCGGCCCCGCTCCAATTGCCCGGTGCTCTGATCGCGCCCGATGAAGTAACTGTCGTCGTCGAAGATCCCCGCTCGCCACTGGAGACGGTTCGAGGCATCGGTGTACCAGACCTGGAAATTGTTGAAGCTCTCTACCGTCTCGAAGATGGCAATGATGCGCCGGTCTCCCATGAAATCAACGAACGAGACGCCGATCGACGCCACAAAAGTCTGATCGTCGGAGACACCGATCTGACCGCCGAAGATGTTCTCGAGGTAGAACCTCTTGCCGCCGTATCTCTCCTTGTTGGCGTCGTCGATGGTCACTTCGATCGAGGGCTCGAAACGGGGTAGCTGGTCGTAGCGGGGAGACTCCGCCTCCTCGATCTGCTGCTCGGTCACCTGGATCGGCTCGGTTATGGGGTCATCCAGATCGAGCCGGTAGAGGTCGAAGCGACTCTTCCAATATCCGGTGTAGACCAGCTGGTCGGTACCTTCCGGGGTTGCCAGAACCGCGGGCTGAAAGGTACCGGTTACCGCGTTGGTGTGCTGGGTGACGGCTCCGGTCTGGAGATCGATGCTGAAGATGTTGTTGGCCCCCGTGCCGTCGGAGGTGAAGTAGATGTGACTGCCGTCGGGCGAGAAGGTTGCGTCGGTCTCGTTCGACTTCGACCTCACCCCCTCGCGCAGCGGAATTCTCTCGGTCGGATTGTCGAGATCGATGCGAAACAGCTTCGAGTAGCCACCGACCACCGAGCTCAGCACAATGGACCGGCCGTCGGGTGAATAGACCGGCGCCGCATCGTAGACGTCGTCGTTGGTGATATTCGTGATCTCGCGAGTTTCCAGATCAATCGCGAAGATGTCGAAGTTTCCACCCAGCCAACCCTGAAACGCGACTTTGGTGCCGTCCGGGCTAAAGGCCGGATTGAATTGCTGTTCGATGTCGGGCATCGGGATCTCCTTGCGGATCCCCCCTTTGATGACATCGATCAGAAGCAGCACCCGCCCCCTGTTCTTACGGGCAAAAACGGCGATGGTGTCGCCATCGGGCGAGAAGGCAAGATCGAAGCCCATCTTGCGCCCCATGGTCAGCTCCTGCGCCACGTAGTACTGGTATTTGCCGGAAAGACCCTTGGTGAGATTGCGGAGAAAAGTCCGGTTCTCGGCGTCGAACAGCACGACGTCGACATCGTTCTTGGCGGTGCTGAAGGCCGCCACCAGATCGCCCGATGGCGAAGCCACCGGAGAGATCTCCTGGCTCGGTCTATAGGGGTTGGCGCGGAAGAGGCGGCCGAAGTCGGCCGGCTCTCCGGTCTCCAGGAGCTCGGCCAGATACCTTCTCCGCGCCCACCGCCGGTACTCGGCATCGAAGTCCTCCGGGCTCATCTGGAAGGCCCGCTCCACGGCTTTGCCGACCCGAGCACCAAAGGTGTTTCGCGTCTCGATGATGAAATCACGGAACCCTTCGTTGCCCCACCGGTCCTCGATGAACTCGAAGACCGAGTAGCCGAATCGGTAGGCCAGAAAACCGCCCACATTGGCGCGTGTGATGGGCGGGATGTTGTCGTTGACTACCGCATCCCGCACGAACATCTTGTCGCGGGCCGACTCGTCACCTTCCATGTAGCTCGCCATCCCCTCCATGAACCACAGCGGGGCATTGGCCGCCACGCCCCTGCCGGTGCGCCCGCCAAAGACGACGTGGTACTGAAAAATGTGGGTCAGCTCGTGAAGGAGCAGCTCCATGAGCGCGGGATCGGAGAGATCCACGGGCAAAAACATGCGATTGCGCACAGAGGTCGCAAAGGCGCCGGTGCCTTCGGGGATGAAGTTCGAGATGACGTTGTTCTGCTCGAAGGCCGAGTGGGTCTCGTAGAAGATCAGCGACGTCGGCTTCGTCATCTGGTAGTCGAACTCCCGCGACAGCTCGTCGTAGGCGCTCTCGGCGAAGGAGACGACCTTTTTCAGCAGCTCCTCGTTCTCGGTGTAGTAGTAGACGTCGAAATGAGGCGAGTGATAGATGTTCCACTTGAAGTCTCGATACTGAACCTTGTTCTTCCCGAAGTACTGGGTGTACGCGGAGAAATTCTGCGCACTTGCAGGCACGGGAACAAAGAGCACACCCAGAAGAACAACGGCGACGAACAGTCCTGTCGTCTGACGAAGTGCTTTGCGGCTCACCCGGAGCTCCTCCCCTTGATTACTCAGTAAACAAAACCCTCTGGGTCATGACACGCTTCTCGGTAAAGATGCCGGCGATGCGGTCTTCGAGAGCGTAGAGGTTCTCGAACATGCCGGCCAGTGGATCCGCCCGCTCACCGTCGAATTGTCTGAAGTCCTTGAAGTTGTCGGTGTAGAGCTGTTTGCCGGTCCGACCGTCGTACACCTGCATGACGATGTCGTACTCGAAGCCGGTCTGTTCCACCAACACCTGGCGGTAGTAGGTTCGTCCGTCGAAGGGCGAAACGTACTCCTCGGTCCGATAGCCGCTGCGATCCTGAATGTCGAAGTCGAGGCTGCCGGTCACGATGAGGTCGGCCTGCGCTCGTTCTCCCACGAAGCGCCAGAAGTCCTCATTGCGCTCGAGGGCACCGAGGTCGTAGGTGGGATAGTCGAGCGGGCCCGAATCAACGATCTTGAGTCGGGTGTTCCGTCTCAATAGCCGGTTGAGGTAGCGCTTGAACTCCTTGTTGACGTCGATCCCCCGCCGCTCGACGGTGTCCTGGCCCTCCTCGTTGACCACGATAAAAGGGGTGACGGTGACGGAATCGTGGTCTCTCAAGTCGAGTCGCGCCTTGACCGGCAGCGAAAAATTGACGTTTACCGTGCCCGCCGCCACGGGAAGGCAGACCAGGCTCGCCACCAGCACAACCTGGAGCCGGCGCCAGGCTCGTAAACACGTTGGATGAGGATGGTTCAGCATCGATCTCACCTCAGCAGGCTGTCGGGGTCGAAGAGCCCCGGTTTACTAGTGGCGCGAACCGTCGCTTTCCCCTGTCGGAGGAGGAGAATCATCTTCCTTTTGTGCTTGCTGCCCGGAATCCTCCTCCCCTCCTTCGACCGGCTGGAACGCCTGATAGAACTGCGAAAAGGCGGAGTAGTTTCGCTTTAGCTCGCTGTTCCCAGGATCGGCTTGGAGAGCCCTCTTGTAGCACTCCAGTGCCTTTTCGAAATTCCCCACCGCCTCGTAGGCCACCGCCATGTTGTTGAGGATCCGCCCATCATTGGGTTGAGCTTTGTCCGCCTGTTGGAAACGGAATAGCGCTTCACTCCACAGCCCTTGCCGGGCCATGTCGACACCGAAATCGATATCGGCATCAACGGCCTTGGAGCCCGCCATCGCACCACCTGCGAACGACAAACAGGCGGCGACGACAAGAACTAGACAACGCCAAAACGGGCCCGAGGACATGGAACAGCGATTCTCCTCATTTCATGAGTCTGTCTTCTCGCGAGTATATACGACGCCCGCAGCATTCAGATTTCTATGGCGAGACCGATCGTCCCCGATCATTCGCCGGGAAGTGATGCTGGTCTGGGGCGGGACCAGTGCAATCGAGGTGCCATGGTCACCGTGCGGGGTTTGCTACCCACCGAGCGATTGTCAGGCTCCAATCCGTCTCTATATGAGGTCGAGTCGGACCCTTCGCGTCTCCGACCGAGGTCACAACCCGTGCTTGAACACCAAGCTCACCGCCGCCTGCTCATCCGGCTGAACACGTGTCGGAACATCCCACGCGAGTCGATCTGCCGGCTCGCGGCCCAGCTGCCCTCCTGGATCCGGCTCGGCAGAAGCGACGCTCTGTCGTCTACCGCCGCCGAGCTCGGTGTTCCGGAACCGCACCTGAAAAGAGCCCTCGACTATCTATCTCTGACCGACGAGGTAGTCGAAGTAGAGCTCGATCGGGTCGAGACCCTCGGCGCCCGCATTCTCACCCTGCTCGATGACGCCTACCCCGCAGCACTCCGTGACCTGAGTCTCCCGCCACCGATCCTCTACTGCAGCGGGCGGATCCCGAGTCGCCCGGCCGTCGCCATTGTCGGCTCACGCCGCGCCGATCCCCTGGGGTTGGAGGTGGCGGAGCTGTTTGGACGCGAGCTGGCCGCCTGTGGTCTGACAGTGGTCTCGGGTCTCGCTCTCGGTGTCGACGCCGCTGCACACCGTGGCGCAATGGAGACCCTGAACGGCCGCACGCTGGCCGTTCTGGGTTGCGGCATCGATGTGATGTATCCCAGAAACCATTGGCGCCTGAGGAAACAGATCTCCTCCCAAGGTGCCTTGATCTCCGAGTTCCCTCTCGGCACACCCCCGTTCGCCCGTCATTTCCCGATCCGCAACCGCCTGATCGCCGCTCTCGCCCTGGGCACTCTCGTGGTGCAAGGAGCACGCCGCTCCGGCTCGCTGATTACCGCTCGGCTGGCGTTGGACCTTGGTCGCGACGTCTATGCCGTCCCCGGCCGCATCTTCGACGAGCTCGCCATAGGTCCCAACACCCTCATTCGAGACGGTGCCCTGGTGGCGCTGCTGCCGCGGGACATCGTCGAGAGTCTGCCTTCGTCGGCACAGGATCGTCTGGTCAATCGCGCCCCCAAGAAAACCGATCGCAGGCCACCGGTCAAGGGTGTTCCGGGCGATGTACTGCAGGCGATGCAACCGGGAGAGTTACTGGCCGCCGACAAGCTCGCCAAGACCAGCGGACTCCCGATCGACCAGGTTCTCGGCAGCCTGCTGGAGCTCGAGCTGACCGGTTGGGTGCGGCGTCACCCGGGCCCCGCCTACCAGCGTCGGTTATGACCCTATGATGACGACTTGTCTTGCGGCATCTTTCGAGCGGGTGGTATGGTGCCCCACCTGCCGGACAGCTCACCCGACACACCGGCCGTAGAAAGATAATGAACTCGCTCGTCATCGTAGAGTCGCCTGCCAAGGCAAAGACCCTGTCGCGCATTCTCGGACCGGGCTACACGGTCGAGGCGAGCTATGGCCATGTCAGAGATCTGCCGGAGAAGGCCGACCAGATTCCGGCCAAGGTCAAGAAGGAGCCGTGGGCCCGGCTGGGGGTCAACATCGATCGCGACTTCGAGCCGCTCTATGTCATTCCGCACGACAAGATGAAACATATAAAACGGCTGAAGGAGGCCCTGGCGAAGGCCGACGAGCTGCTGCTGGCGACCGATGAAGACCGCGAGGGCGAGAGCATCAGCTGGCACGTGGTGGAGATTCTCGAGCCCAAGGTCCCGGTTCGCCGCATCGTCTTTCACGAGATCACCGACGAGGCGATCCACCAGGCGCTCGAGAACCCCCGCGACATAGACGCCAACCTGGTCCGCGCTCAGGAGAGCCGCCGGATCATCGATCGTCTCTTTGGCTACGAGCTCTCGCCGGTGCTGTGGAAGAAGGTGCGCTCCGGGCTGTCGGCTGGGCGAGTGCAGAGCGTCGCCGTGAGGCTGTGCGTGGAGCGCGAGCGGGAGCGGCGTCGATTCAGGGTTGCCGGCTATTGGGATGCCGAGGCGGAGCTCGAAAAAGACGGCCAGAGCTTTACCGCACGCCTCGTTCGGCTGGGTGACCAACGCCTGGCAACCGGCCAGGACTTCGATCCGTCGACCGGAGATCTGAAGAAGAAATCCCGCGCTCTCTGGTTGCGTAGCGAGCAGGAGGTCACAGCAGCGATCGCCTCTTGGCAGCGCCCCTGGCAGGTCAGCTCGGTGGAGGACAAACCCGTTGTCCGGCGACCGGCACCCCCCTTCACCACCTCCTCGATGCAACAGGAAGCCAATCGGAAGCTACGATTTAGCGCTCGACACACCATGCGCCTCGCCCAGCGGCTCTACGAGGGCATCGACGTAGACGGCGACCGCGAGGGATTGATCACCTACATGCGTACCGACTCGATGACGCTGTCGGGCAAGGCACTGCACGACGCCGAACGGGTGGTGCGAGAGAAGTACGGCGATGACTACACGCAGGGACCGAGGCGCTACAAGACCAAGGCCAAGGGAGCACAGGAGGCCCACGAGGCGATCCGCCCCACCGAGATCTCACGCACCCCCGCCCAGGTCCAGCGTTTCCTGAGTACCGATGAGCTGCGTCTCTACGAGCTCATCTGGAAACGCACGGTTGCCAGTCAGATGACCGACGCTCGGCTCAAGCGGACAGCGGTTGAGATCACCGCACCCGCAACCGGCGGTGACGAAGGGGTCTTTTCCACCACCGGCACGACTATCGAGTTCCCGGGCTTTCTACGCGCCTATGTCGAGGGCTCGGACGACCCCCGAGCCGAGATAGCCGACAAGGAAGTGCTGCTGCCGCCGCTCGCCCAGGGTGAGGGGATCGAGCCGACCGAGGTGGTACCCAAGGGGAGAGAGACCCAGCCACCGGCCCGCTACACCGAGGCCAGCCTGGTCAAGAAGCTGGAAGCCGAAGGCATCGGCCGCCCTTCGACCTACGCCTCCATCATCGAGACCATCCAGAACCGTGGTTACATTCTCAAGCAGAACAACGCTCTGATACCCACCTTTACCGCCTTTGCGGTGACCATTCTGCTGGAGGACCACTTTGGCGAGTACGTGGACACGGGCTTTACCGCTCGCATGGAGCAGCAGCTCGACGATATCGCCGAGGGCAGCCTCGACTGGAAGAGCCATCTGCACGATTTCTATTTCGGCGAAGACCGCGAAGAGCTGGGTCTCGAGCGCCGCATCGCCAAGGAAGAGCCGAACATCGAGTACCCGGCGATCGAAGTGGGCCGGCACCCCGAGACCGACAAGCCGGTGGTGATCAAGGTCGGTCGCTATGGCCCATATCTGCAACAGGAGGTCGAATCGGGTGACCGGGTCATGGCCTCGGTACCCGACGACGTCGCCCCCGCTGATCTCACCGTCGAAGAAGCACTCGGGCTACTGGCCAAAGCCGAGAAGGGAGCCCAGCAGCTGGGGCACGATGCGGAAACCGGTGAGGCCGTTTATCTCGCCCACGGCCGCTTTGGGGCCTATGTCCAGCTGGGGGAGACGCCCGAAAGGGGCTCGAAAGCACCCAACCCAAAGCGCGCCTCGTTGCCCCGTGGCGTCGAGGAGGAGGGCGTCACGCTCGAGATGGCCATGAAGTGGCTGTCGCTTCCCCGTTCACTGGGCGAGGATACCGAGAGCGGAGAGGAAGTCATCGCCACCACCGGCCGTTACGGTCCGTTCATCAAGAGGGGTACCGACACCCGCTCCCTGGGAGCCGAAGACGACGTCTACACCATCGAGCTGGCCCGCGCATGCGAGATCCTGGCACAGCCAAAACCCAAGCGGGGGCGGGCGCGGGCGGCACGCAAGGTGCTCAAGACTCTCGGGAAAAGCGAATCGGGGGTCGAGATCCAGCTGGTGGAGGGTCCCTACGGCCCCTACCTCACCAATGGTGAGCTCAACGCCTCGCTGCCCAAGGGGACCGATACCAACAGTCTTACCCCGGAAGAGGCCAAGCGGCTCCTCGCCGAGCGCGGAAAACCACCCAAGCGCCGCGGAAAAAAGAAATAACCCGTTCTCGGTGCAGTTGAAGCGTCCGGCCTCCGTGCCGGCCGATGCCTCTCTATAATGACCCCGTGGCTCCGACCGTAACTATCGTCGGCGGTGGTCTTGCCGGCTCCGAGTGCGCCTATCAGCTGGCCAAACGGGGTATCGGCGTGGTGTTGGCCGAGATGCGCCCCGAGCGCTCCACCCCGGCTCACAAGACCGGTCGACTGGCAGAACTGGTCTGTAGCAACTCGCTCCGCAGCGACGATCCGGTGCACGCGGCCGGGCTGTTGAAGCGCGAAATGGAGCGATTCGACTCCCTGATCATTGCCGCCGCCCGTCGCGCGGCCGTCCCCGCCGGGGCGGCTCTGGCGGTCGATCGGGATCTCTTTGCCGCTGCCGTCACCGACACCCTGGCCTCGATGCCCGCCGTCGAGATCAGCCGGGGAGAGATCACCCAGATACCCGATGGGGAGGTGGTGCTGGCCACGGGCCCGCTCACCTCGCCGGCGCTGAGTGAAGAGCTCGGCCGGCTCCTCGGCAGCGAGCACCTCTTCTTTTATGACGCCATCGCCCCCATCGTCGACCGCGAGAGCCTCGACATGTCGAAGCTCTTCTGGGCCTCGCGCTATGGCAAGGGGGGCGCCGACTATCTCAATGCACCCATGGACCGCAGCCAGTATCTGGACTTTCATCGCCAACTGATCGAAGCCGAGGTCGTACCGCTCGCCGAGTTCGAGCAGAAGCTCTTCTTCGAGGGCTGTCTACCGATCGAGGAGCTGGCCCGCAGAGGTGTCGACACCTTGCGGTTTGGTCCCATGAAACCGGTGGGGCTCACCGCACCCGACGGCAGCAAGCCCCATGCCGTGGTACAGCTGCGACAGGAGAATCTGGCCAAGAGCCATCTCAACCTGGTGGGCTTCCAGGCGCGCATGAAGTGGCCCGATCAGAAACGCGTCTTGCGCACGATTCCCGGTCTCGAGCAGGCCGAGTTCGTCCGTCTGGGTCAGGTCCACCGCAATACCTTTATCAACGCGCCGCTCCATCTGGATCACTTCTACCGGCTGCACAAAGACCCCCGCGTTCGACTGGCGGGTCAGATCACCGGTGTCGAAGGTTATCTGGAGTCGGCCGCCACCGGCCTCGCCGCCGCCTTGTACATCGCGCTCGAACGGTTGGGACAGCAGCCCGAGCACCTGCCGAGCACGACCGCCCTGGGGGCGCTGGCCCGCCATCTCACCGAGTCCGAGGCCAACCACTTCCAACCGGCCAACATCAACTACGGTCTGTTTGCCGAGCTGGAAAAGAAGCTGCCGCGAAAAGCGAGGCGGGCGGCCTACGCCGAACGCTCCCGGCGCGAGCTCGAGTCGTGGGCCGCTGAGCAGCAGATCGGACTCGAGGAGATCGCACACCCACACCCAACAACGGCCACCGAGCCGGCCGAGGTCTCGGCGTGAAGCGGTTGATCGAGAGCTTTCTCGAGCATCTCCGCGACGAGCGCAATCTCTCGCCCCACACCCAACGCGCCTACCGGGGAGATCTCGACCGCTTCCTCTCCTTCCTGGCCGGCGAGTATCTGGCAACTCCGGAGGGCGAGATCCGCGCCACCGACATCGATCCCCTCGCCGTCCGCTCCTTCCTCGCCTCACTGGCCAGAAACGGCGTCGGCAAGAGAAGCCAGGCGAGGAATCTCTCGGCGGTGAGAAGTCTCTTCCGCTTTGCCTGCCGCGAGGGCGTCGTCGAGAACAATCCCGCCACCACCGTCAGGAGCCCCAAGCAGCCCCGACCACTCCCCCGTCATCTGCGGCCGGGAGAGCTGGAATCACTGCTGGATGCCGCCGGCGGTGACAAGCCTCTCGAGCGGCGCGACCTGGCCATCCTCGAGCTCCTCTATGCGGCCGGGCTACGGGTGAGCGAGTTGGTCAGCCTCGACTGGCAGGATCTCGATCTGGAGGGTCGGGTGCTCAGGGTGATCGGCAAGGGCGGCAAGGAGAGGATGGTCCCCTTTGGTGTTCCCGCCGCCGGCGCCCTGCGTCACTGGCTCGAAGTCTGGGACGAGATTCGCGATGCCGACCCGCAAGTCGAGGAGCCCGTCTTTCTGAACTACCGCGGCGACCGCCTCGGCGACCGATCGGTGCGGCGCATCATCGACCGCTGCGTCGAGAAGGCGGCCGTGGCATCGGGGGTCCACCCACACACACTCCGCCACACCTTCGCCACCCACCTGCTCGAGGGGGGTGCCGACCTGCGGGCCATCCAGGAGCTGCTAGGCCACAGCTCGCTCTCCACCACCCAGCGCTACACCCATCTCGAGGTCGACCACCTGCTCAACGTCTACCGTCAGTCCCACCCGCGCGCCAAGGAGAAGAAATAGTGTCCGCGGCATCCGACCCCGCGGAGCGACCGCGCTTTCCCTGTACTCTCGGTGGCAGCATCGCCGCCAGCCGTCGACGATTCAAGGTGTTGATGCTCGGTATGGGGTTTCTCATGCTGGCCGTGGCCGTGGTGGTGTTTCTGGACGGCCGTGTTGTCGCCGCCCTGCTCGCGCTGGCGGTCGCTCTGGTGTCCCGACTCGCCTGGCGGATGAGCGGTGATCTGACGCCAGTCTGGCTCGAGGTAGACTCTGGATCCCTCACCGTTCGGACCCGCAGCCGTCGTGTGAAGATTCCACTCGAGGGGGTGTCGGCCAAGGCTCTCACGCCGGATGAGCTCGCTCACCTCGAGCGGCTGGCTGCGGTCGGCGGTTTTGTCGTCGCCACCGGCGGTTTCGACTCCCACCTGCTGGGTGAATTCGACCTTTATGCCAGCGACCTGGGTCACGCTGTGCTGGTGGAAGCCATGGATCATCGCCTGGTTTTGACTCCCGACGACCCAACGCGATTTCGCGAGGCCCTCGCAGCAACCGCTTGAGAGGCAGACCAATCCCCTGCCTGCGGTAGAATCCTCAGCCCATGACCGGCTTGGCTTCCACGACCATTCTTCTGGTGAGGCGCGGTGAGCAGACCTGCATGGCCAGCGATGGCCAGGTGACTTTCAATGACACCATCATCAAGGCCGGCGCCAGCAAGGTAAAGCGGACCGGCAAGGGTGAGGTTCTGGTCGGCTTTGCCGGCGGTGCGGCCGACGGTCTGGCCCTCTTTAGTCGCTTCGAGGGCAAGTTGGATGAGTTTCAGGGCAACCTGGAGCGCGCGGTCGTCGAGTTGGCCAAGGACTGGCGAACCGACCGGGTGCTGCGCCAGCTGCAAGCTCACATGATCGTCGCCAGCCGGGAGAAGAGTTTTCTCGTCTCGGGCAACGGCGACCTGCTCCAACCCGACGAAGAGGGTGTGTTGGCCATCGGCTCCGGGGCCAACTTCGCGCTCGCCGCGGCCCGCGCCCTACTGGCCCACACCGAGATGTCGGCGACCGAGATCGTCCGCCACGCGATGCAGATCGCCGCCGAAATCTGCGTCTACACCAACGATCGCCTGACGATCGAGGAGCTCTGACGAGATGGCCCTGGAACTACCGGGACTCACCAACCTCGCACCGCATCTCGAAGATCTCACCCCCCGGCAGATAGTCGCCCAGCTCGACAAGTTCGTCGTCGGGCAGAACGCCGCCAAGCGTGCTGTTGCCATTGCCCTGCGTAATCGCTGGCGCCGGCAGCAACTCGATCCCAAGCTGGCCGAGGAGGTACTCCCCAAGAACATCCTCATGATCGGTCCCACCGGTGTCGGCAAGACCGAGATCGCGCGGCGGCTGGCCAGGCTGGCCCGGGCCCCTTTTCTCAAGGTCGAGGCCAGCAAGTTCACCGAGGTGGGCTACGTCGGACGGGATGTGGAGTCGATGATCCGAGATCTGGTGGAGATCGCGGTCTCGATGGTCAAGATGGAGAAACGTGAAGGGGTCTGGACCAAGGCCGCAGAGAGAGCCGAAGAGCGCCTTCTTCACCTGCTGGTCCCTCCGGTACCCGCCCAGCCTGCCAATAGCCCCGGCGAGGCGCCCGACCCGCAGGCCACCAGGGAGAAGTTTCGCAACAAGTTGCGCTCCGGCTCGCTCGACAAGCGCAGCGTGGATATCGAGGTCGAGGACGACTCGCTTCCCAGCTTCGAGATGTTCACCCCCCAGGGGGTAGAGGAGGTGGGGATCAATCTAAAGGAGATGCTTCCCGGGTTCTTCGGGCGGCGCAAGAAACAGAGTGTCACCGTCGCCCAGGCGCGCGAGATCCTGACCCAGCAGGAGGCCGAGAAGCTCATCGACAGCCAACAGGTCAACCGCGAGTCCCGCGCCCGGGTCGAGAATGGAGGCATCATCTTCCTCGACGAGATCGACAAGATCGCGGGCAGCAGCCACGGACACGGGCCCGATGTCTCGCGGGAAGGTGTGCAGCGGGATCTCCTGCCCATTGTCGAAGGCAGCACAGTGGCTACGAAATACGGCCCCGTCAAAACCGATCACATCCTGTTTATGGCCGCAGGCGCCTTTCACATGTCCAAGCCCTCCGATCTGATCCCGGAACTCCAGGGCCGCTTCCCCATCCGGGTAGGGCTGGACGCGCTGACCGAGGAGGACTTTGTCCGTATCCTGACCGAGCCGGAGAATGCCCTCACCAAGCAGTACACGGCGCTGCTGGCCACCGAGGGGGCGGCGGTGGAGTTCACCACCGATGCGGTAGCCGAGATCGCCCGTCTGGCGGTGGAGGTGAACTCTCGAACGGAGAACATCGGGGCACGTAGACTGGCGACCCTGCTCGAGCGTCTGCTGGACGAGGTCTCTTTCGAGGCGCCGGATATGGATGGTGTCGAGGTGAGGATCGATGCCGACTATGTAAAGCAAGCTCTTGCCGAAATTGTCGAAGATCAGGACCTGAGCCGGTACGTTTTATAGTACGTTCTCGCCGAGATTCTCTCGGCGGATGCTGAGCTGAGCCACACAGACGACAGTCCGAGGTGAACGGAATCGTGACAAGATCCCGAGTGCTGATGAACAAGGCGCGAGATGCGACCTGGCTGCTTGGTTTGGCCACCCTGCTGCTCGTGGCAGCTGTCGGTTGCGGGAAGAAGGAGCCCCCGAAACCGCCCGCGAGCAGAATCCCGGCCGCCATCGACGACCTCACTCTGCAGCAGCGGGGCACCGAGCTATTGATGTCGATGACCTACCCGACGACAACCGTCGGCGGGCTGGCGCTGGCCGATATCGAGTCCGTCGAGCTGTGGGAGATCACCCGCCCGCTGCCCACCCCACAAGTCGAAGAGCCGGCCGAGACCGAGGAAGAGGACCCTCAGAGCATCTTCTTTACGGTCCCCACGGCCGAAGAGGAGGAAGAGGACCCGAATCAACGCTTCCTCGACCAGTTGCTGCAAATGGACCCGCGGGAGTTTGCGCCGCAGGCACACAGGCGTCTGATGCTCGAGGGCGAGGACCTGGATGCCGCCGTGGCGGGAGACCGGCTTGCTATTCGCCTGCCCCTGAATCCACCGCAACCGGGTGGAGATGAAGCTCGCGTCTATGGCGTGCGAACCGTCCTGGGTCGACGGCTGATCTCCCCCTTTTCGAACCTGGTGGGCATCATTCCCATCCCTCCACCCCCACCGCCGCGGGCGCTGGAGGTGACAGCTGAGCCCGGTGGTGTGCAGCTTGTCTGGGAGGCAGAGGAGACCGGAACCGGATTTCGCATCTATCGACGCGATGCCAGGAATCGGGAGTATGGTACGCCCATCCAGGTGGCGCCACCGGAGACGGATCGCTTCCTGGACCGGGACGCTCGCCTCGACAATCGCTATATCTACACCGTGACGACGGTAGCGGAGGTAGAGCCCCTGGTCGAGAGCGCCATCGTCCTCGAGCAAGAGGTGAACTACCTGGATCGCTTTGCGCCCCCGACCCCGGACAATCTCGTGGCTCTTCCCGAGGCCGGGCGGGTGCGCCTGCTCTGGGAGCCCTCCGGCGCCGTCGACCTGGCGGGCTACCTGCTCTACCGTCGCGGACCCGGGGATGAGGTCGAGCTGCTCACACCCGAGCCGACGATCGGCCTCGAATTCCTGGACCAGGATGTCGTCACCGATGAAACCTTTGTCTACTACGTGATTGCCGTCGACCACACCGGGAACAGGAGCGAGCCCAGCCGAGAAGTCGAAGTCCGCGTCCCATGACGCCCTACTTCAAGCTCTCCGGGGGCGGTAATGATTTTCTGGCCCTGGTAGAGCCCGAGCCGATCCCGCCGCCGGAGATGATCCGAGCCTGGTGTCGACGGGGTCTGTCGCTCGGAGCCGATGGGTTGTTCCACCTCGAGCGGAGCCCAGCCGGTGCCCGGATGCGTTACTACAACGCCGATGGCCGGCCCGCCGATCTCTGCCTCAACGGCACCCGCTGTGCAGTGCGTCTCGCCGTCCACCTGGGATGGGCGGAGGAGACCATCGAGGTCGAGACCGGTGCCGGTCCGATCTCGGGCAGGATCGAGAGTGCGGCCGCGGTGGAGCTCGAGCTGCCGGTGCCGACCCAGCCAAGCGAGAAGGACGTGGATCTCGGCGATCGACTGCTCCGCGGTTGGATCGTCGACGTGGGTGTGCCCCACTTCGTAGTTCCGTGGCCCGAAGGTCTCGGCGAGGCCCCGGTAGCGGAGCTCGGACCCCGGATCCGTTCTCACGAGAGTTTTGGCGACAGCGGAACAAACGTCGACTTCGTCCACTTTGTGGAGAGCAATCGGTTCGAGATTCGCAGCTTCGAGCGCGGCGTCGAGGCGGAGACCCTGGCCTGCGGAACCGGGGTCCTTGCCGCGGCGGCAACCGGTGTGTTCCTCGAGCTACTCGAACCGCCAATCGCGGCACACACACTGGGAGGCTTCCTGCTGAAGGTGGGCGAGGCCGAGAACCAGGGTGGCCCGGTGGGCTGGACGCTGACCGGCGACGCTCGTATCCTCAGCCAGGGGAGCCTGACCCCTGAGGCCGCGCAGCTGCCCAGATCCATTCAATGGAGCAGGCCTGACGCCTGAGACCAAAGCCGAATCGGAGCCATGAACTCGACTCGGGAACGACACTCGCAAGCCAGCAAACCTCCCGCCCGGGTGGCCGCAATCGTCCCCGCCTACAACGAAGAAGAGACGCTGACCGACGTCTTATCGGTGCTGCGATCGAGCGAGCTGGTGGACGAGATCATCGTGGTCTCGGACGGCTCTGACGACCGCACGGCCCAGGTCGCTCAGGCCCTCGGGGTGAGGGCGATCGAGCTCGAGCACAACCACGGCAAAGGAGTCGCCATGGCGGTTGGAGTCATACACACCCGGGCTCCGGTTCTGGTCTTTGTCGATGGCGACATCCTCAACCTCTCGGACTACCTCTTGCGTCAACTCATCGAGCCGGTAACCCACGGCCACTGCGAGATGAACATCGGGATCCGCAGTCGTGGCTGGCTCATCGATGAGATACACCGGCGCATCGGCCCGCTGCTGTCCGGGATCCGATGCTTGAGGCGGGAGATCTTCGAGGCGGTGCCCGAGGACTTTATCGAAGGCTTTCGCATCGAAGCAGCCCTCAACTGGACCTGTCGCAACCTGGGCCGGCGGTGTGGGACGACCGTCTTCTACCAGCTCAGACACAGGGTCAAGGAGAAGAAGATCGGCCTGTGGCAGGGCTCGAGATCTCGGTTTCGAATGTTCCGAGCCGTCACCCAGGCCTACCTCGAGCTCCTTTGGAGCCCCCCCACCCTCGACCGCGAGCCGGGTGCGGATCGGCCTTGCACCGCCCTCGAGCACACCGAGCTCTGAGCTAGAAACCGCTGGCCCCGTGCTAAGCTCCGCTGCCGATGAGTGGTGCCGTGGCTGGGTTTGCGCCCGTAGACGACCAGATGAATCTGCTCAGGCGGGGCACGGTCGATCTGGTCGACGAAGAACAGCTCCGCGCCAAGCTCATCCGCTCCCGGGAGAAGGGCGAGCCGTTGACGGTCAAAACCGGCTTCGACCCCTCGGCACCCGATCTCCACCTCGGCCACACGGTCCTCATCCGGAAGATGAAGCACTTCCAGGACCTGGGCCACCGGGTGATCTTCTTGATCGGCGATTTCACCGCCATGATCGGTGACCCCTCCGGCAAGAACGCCACCCGACCACAACTCACCGTTGAAGACGTCGCCGCCAACTCCGAGACCTACCAGCGTCAGATCTTCCATCTCCTCGACCGGGAGACAACGGTCATCGACTACAACAGTCGTTGGCTGGGGAAGCTGGGCTCCGAGGGGATGGTCCGACTTGCCGGCCGCTACACGCTGGCACGGATGATGGAGCGCGAGGACTTCAGAGCCCGTTTCGAATCCAACCAACCCATCAGCCTCCACGAGCTGCTCTACCCACTGGTTCAGGCCTACGACTCCATCGCTCTCGAGGCCGATGTCGAGCTGGGCGGGCACGACCAGATTTTCAATCTGCTGGTCGGCCGGGATCTGATGAAGGAAGAGGGTCTCGAGCCCCAGGTGGTGCTCACCGTTCCCCTTTTGGTGGGCATCGATGGCACCAACAAGATGTCCAAAAGCCTGGGAAATGCGATCGCCGTTGAAGATTCCCCGCAGGAGATCTACGGCAAGACCATGTCGATCGGTGACGACCTCATGTGGGAGTGGTATCTCCTGCTGACCGACGAGCCCGAGGAGGAGATCGCCCAGCGCCGCGGTCGGGTCGAGGCGGGTGAGCTCCACCCGATGGCGGCCAAAAAGGAGCTCGCCCGGTTCCTGGTCGCCGAGTACCACGATGAGGCCGCCGGCGAGCAGGCCGCCACCGAGTTCGAGAACGTCTTCTCCGGTGGAGGTGTGCCCGACGAGGTGCCGCTTTTTGCCCTCGCGGGTCCCTCTCAGCTTGCCGATGTCCTCATTGCGGCCGAGCTGGCCCCCAGCAAGCGGGAGGCCCGTCGCCTCATCCAGCAGGGGGCGGTGTCGATCGACAACGAGCGTGCCTCTGACTCGACTCTCGAGCTCATGGCTCGAGAGGAGCCCTATCTGTTCAAAGTGGGTAAACGTCGCTTCGCGCGGATCCGGGTCGAGTAGCGGTTACCCGCGCGCCTGTCCCACCGTCTTCGTCGGCCGCCATGGTCGAGTGGTCCCGTTGCCGGCTCAAACCATGCTCCGAGGCGTCGACGGCCTTGTCCTCGACCCGGCCGGCGGCGGGTGTTCGCAGATGGTAGGTCGTCTTGAGGCCCAATCTCCAGGCCGCCAAATAGACATCGCTCAACACCCGCCCCGATCCGCCTTTGACGAAGATGGTGTGTGACTGGCTCTGATCGATCCACTTGCCCCGCATCGCCGTCATCCGCAGACAGCAAATCGGATCCACCTCGAAGGCCTGCTTGTATTTCTCTTTGAGCTGCTGCGGAATCTCGGGGATGAGCGACAGACTGCCATCGCAGAATCTGATCTGCTCCAGCATGTCGTCGCCCCACAGCCCGAGCCGCTCGAGATCCCCCACCAGATGCGGATTGACCACCGTGAATTCGCCGCTGCCGACGGCCATGACCCAGATGTTCTTGTAGATCGGCTCGATACAGGGCGAACACCCCGAAAGATCGGAGATCGTGGCCGTGGGAGCGATCGCCATGAGATTGGAGTTCCGCATGCCGTGGCGGCGGACCTGATCCCGCACCGGTGTCCAGTCGAGCCGCTGGGTTCGGGGGAGATCGATGGGCACACCGCGCTCTTTCTCCAGTAGATCGACCGTGTCCAAAGGCAGCAGACCGCGGTCCCACTTGGAACCCCCGTAGGAGGCATACGGACCCCGTTCCCTGGCCAACCGCGACGAGGCCAGGATCGCGTGGTAGGAGACGAGCTCCATGGCCTGGTCCGCAAAATCCATGGCGCCCTCCGACTCGAACGGTAGGTCGAGCTCGTAGAGGGCATCCTGAAAGCCCATGATTCCCAGACCGATGGCGCGGTGCTTCAGATTCGAGTTGCGTGCCTCGGGCGTCGGGTAGTAGTTGATGTCGACGACGTTGTCGAGCATTCGGATGGCGGTTTTGACAGTGGCTGCAAGCCGCTCCGAATCCAACCCGCCATTCTTGATGTGACGAGCGAGATCGACCGAGCCCAGATTACAGACCGCGGTCTCGTCGACGGAGGTGTTGAGGGTGATCTCGGTGCAGAAGTTCGAGCTGTGAATCACACCGGCGTGATCCTGAGGAGAACGGATGTTGCAGGCATCCTTGAAGGTGATCAAAGGGTGGCCGGTCTCGAAGAGTGCGGTGAGCATCTTGCGCCAGAGACTCTTGGCCGAGACCCGTCTGAAAAGGTCGATCTTGCCGTACTCCGCCATGAGCTCGTATTCCACGTAGCGCTTCTCAAAGGCCTGCCCGTAGAGGCCGTGGAGGTCGGGAACATCGTCGGGTGAAAAAAGAGTCCACTCTTTCTCAGCCAGGACCCGCTTGACAAAGAGGTCGGGGACCCAGTTGGCGGTGTTCAGGTCACGGGTGCGGCGCCTCTCGTCGCCCGTATGACGGCGCAGGTCCAGGAAGTC
This sequence comes from Thermoanaerobaculia bacterium, assembly GCA_049678185.1. Lineage (GTDB taxonomy): Bacteria > Acidobacteriota > Thermoanaerobaculia > Multivoradales > JAHEKO01 > M0029. The sequence continues at coordinate 15,815 of JBAUDS010000166.1, read as the reverse complement.
CTCGATATCCAGGTGCCAGGTCTCGAGATAGGCGCAGGTGGCGCCCCGGCGCTTGGCGCTCCGCCCTATCGCCAGGGTGACGTCGTTGGCTATCTTGAGAAACGGGACCACTCCCTGGCTTTCCACCTCGCTGCTGCTGATGGACGAACCTGTGGCTCGGAGGTTGGTCCAGTCGTTGCCCAGACCACCCGACCACTTCGCCATCTGAGCGTTGTCGGCCAGCGACTTGAAGATGTGATCGAGATCGTCATCGATGGTCGTCAAGTAGCACGAGCTCAACTGTGGACAGGCGGTACCCGAGTAGAAGAGAGTCGGCGTCGAGGGCACAAAGAGGAGTTTCGACATCAGCTCGTAGAAGTCCATCGCCCGCTCGTTGCAATCTGTCTCCTCCAACGCCAGCCCCATCGCGACCCGCATCCAGAAGATTTGTGGCAGCTCGAGGCAGCGACCGCCTCGACGGATGAGATAGCGGTCACACAGCGTCTGGATCCCCACATACTCGAACAGGAGATCCCGTTCCGGGCTCAGGCTGGCCGCCAGCAACCCGAGATCGAAATCCGCCAACCGAGGATCGAGCAGGCCGCTTTCAGATCCATAGCGAATGCCGCTGACAAAGGCTTCCCGGTAGGTGGAGTCGACCTCGTCGATCTCCACGCTGCAGCCGAAAACCTCCGAGTACAGGGTCTGCAGCACGAGCCGCGCCGCCAGGCGGCTGTAAGCGGGATGGCGTTCGATGAAGGTGGTGGTCGCCAGCACCAGGGCCTGGCCGATCTCGTCGGAGGATATGCCGTCGTAGACGTTGCTGATCACCTCCTGCACCAGGTGATCGACATCGATGGCATCGCCCAGATCGTCACCGATCCGTCTCAGGAGCTGCTCGATCTTCTCGACATCGAACAGCTCCGGGCTGCCATCGGGCCTTCCGATTGTCAGCCTGCCGAGACGGGCATCGGCGATGGCCCGCTTTTTGGCCTCTTCACGGGATTTGCGGCGCTCCGCCCGGTAGAGGATGTAGGCCTTGGCGATCTCGTAGCGACCGGCGAGCACCAGGTTCTTCTCCACCAGATCCTGGATGTTCTCGACGCTCGGGTAGGACTCGGCAAACTGCCGCCTCACATCCTCGACGACACAGTCGACGATGGCATCCACCGAGGCCGCCGAGAGCTTTTTGCCGGTGGCCATAACCGCCTTCAAGATGGCGTTGCGGATCCGCTCCTCGTCGAACTCGACGATCTCGCCCGAGCGTTTGACGACCTTTGTGGGTTGCATGGTGGCTTCCGGGGCCGACTCGATTCTCAGCAACCTACTTCAGATCCCCTCGGGAACCAGAGACACCGATGAACGGCGCGGAGCGCACCTCCATCGGGCTGTCGTGAGGTGGGTGCACCCTACAAAATGATGTTGGGCGTGTCAATGAGAACCACAACATGTAGTAGTTGGTGGTAAATATCCCGCGGGCTGCAGACGGTTGGGCCACCAGCCCCGGACCGTGCTAGCCTGTTCGAGGCGATGCCCGACGAGAAGCCCGATCACCACCGCACCTTCAAACGCCCCCACCTCCCCACTCTGCACATCGGTGTCCGGATCGTGCTTCTGGGCGTCGGTTGGGTGATGCTGGCGGTGGGTTTTGCCGGCCTGCTTCTGCCGGGGCTACAAGGGATTCTGACTATTCTTCTCGGTGCCGCCATCCTCTCGGTGGCCAGTGAAAAGGTTCACCGAGCGCTCAAGGCCCTCCTCCAGCGCTGGCCGAAGGTCTCCGAGCGGCTCGACCACTTTCGACATTCGCTTCACGACAAGCTCACAAGGCACAAAAAGGCCGACTGAGTCGGATCAGTCGGCCACTTACCCCGTCTGCCGGGGGTCGATTCAGCGCTGGTCGAAGGGGACGAAGTCGCGCTTGGTCTCGCCGACGTAGACCTGTCTCGGACGGTGGATGCGACCGTCGGGATCCGAACGCATCTCCTTCCAGTGGGCGATCCAACCGGGCAACCGTCCCAGTGCGAAGAGGACGGTGAACATCTCGGTCGGGATACCCATGGCGCGGTAGATGATGCCGCTGTAGAAGTCGACGTTGGGGTAGAGCTTGCGCTCGACAAAGTAGTCGTCCTTGAGCGCGATGTCTTCGAGACTGCGGGCGATGTCGAGCAGCGGATCGTCGACCCCCAGTTGCTCCAACACCTCATCGGCCGCCTCTTTCAGCAGCGTCGCCCGCGGGTCGAAGTTCTTGTAGACCCGGTGGCCAAAACCCATGAGGCGAAAGCCGGACGACTTGTCTTTGGCCATCTCCATGTACTTCTGGTAGTCGCCCCCGTCCTGCCGGATCCGCTCCAGCATCTCGATGACCTTCTGGTTGGCGCCGCCATGAAGCGGTCCCGACAGGGCGCTGATGCCGGCCGAAACAGAGGCAAACAGACTCGCCTCGCTCGAGCCCACCATGCGTACCGTCGAGGTGCTGCAATTCTGCTCGTGGTCGGCATGGAGGATGAGTAGCACGTTGAGGGCGCTGTCGAGGTACTTTGGCACCTGGTAGGACTCCGACGGCACGGCGAACATCATGTGGAGAAAATTCTCGGTGTAGGAGAGGTCGTTGCGCGGGTAGACAAACGGCTGGCCGATCGATTTCTTGTAGGAGAAAGCGGCAATGGTGCTGGTCTTGGCCAGGAGCCGGATGATATTGAGGTTCAGGTCCTCGTCCGACTCGGCGCTGGGGTAATAGGTGGAAACCGCGCCGACCATCGAGGAGAGGATCGCCATGGGGTGGGCCGTGGTCGAGTACCCTTCGAAGAACTTCTTCATGTCCTCGTGGAGCAGGGTGTGGCGTGACAGCAGACCGCGGAACTCTTCGTAGTCCTCGCGGCTGGGCAGGTCGCCGTAGATCAAGAGGTAGCAGACTTCAGCAAAGCTGGCGGCAGTGGCCACCTGTTCGATGGGATAGCCGCGATAGCGCAGGATGCCCTTCTCACCGTCGATAAAGGTGATGGCGCTGGCGCACGATCCGGTGTTGCCGTACCCCGGGTCGAAGGTGATGGCACCGCTGTGGGAGCGCAGCTTGAGGACATCGACCGCTGTCTCACCTTCGCTGCCGACGATCACCGGTAGCTCGTACTCCTGTCCGTTCAGATCCAACCTGGAATCGCTCATCTTTCACTCCACTTCGGCGGGTGCGTTTACAGATGGTGTCGAATGTTGCAGAGGGCGCGCATCGGTGCACCTCGAATCGAAGACAGATTGTAACAGAGCTTCTGGCGCTCCCCGCGCCTCAGCCGGCCCTGAGGTTATCGATAGTCCCTGGCAAACCCTCGTCTAGTCCCCGCGGCCGCCAGTCGAGCTCTTCTCTTGCCCGGCTATCGTCGAAGTTCCAGTGGCGCCGGAGACTGGCGAGTTGCTGCCGGCTGAAGGGGGGACGCCGCCCAATGAGGCCGAAGTAGGCTCTCATCACCAACAACAGCACCTCTGCCCCGTTCACCGAGATCCGCCACCGCGGGGGCCGCATACCGGCCAACGAGCACACCTTCGACACCAACGAGTCGACGGTTGCGGCCTCACCGGTCAGCAAGAATCGGCCTCCCGGCTTGGCCCGGTCCATGACCCGGGCGATCCCGTCGACGACATCGTCGATGTAGACCCAGCACGAGATCTGGTTGCCGCCGACGATGGCAGGCATGCGACCCGAGAGGATTCTGTACAGCAGGGTGTTGGCGCCGCGACGCTTGGCCGGCGGACCGTAGATCAAACCCGGATAGACCGTGTCGACTCGCAGCCCCTGGTCGGCGACCTCCTCGATTACCTTCTGCCCCTCGTGTTTGGTGGCGCTGTAGCTCGAGGCAAACGGCATCTGGACCGGCGAGTCCTCGTCGCCCGGCGAGCCGTCGGCCGGGCTCCCCCCAAAGGCGGCCATGGAGGAGATGGAGAGAAACCTCCCGACACCCAACTTGAACGCCAGGGAGGCCACATTGGCGCTGCCGTCGACGTTTACCCGGCGCACCTGTTCCGCCGGCGCCCGCGGATCGAGCTCGGCCGCCGCGTGGACCACCCAGTCGGCCCCCGACATCCCCTCCCGCATCGACACGCGGTCGGTCACATCACCCACACAACAGCCGACACCGAGCGATTCCAGCCCTTCCCTGCGGCTGGTGGCCCGGACCAGGGCGGTGATCTCGTGCCCGTCGTCTGCCCACCGCCGGCAGAGAGCCGAGCCCAGATAGCCGGTAGCCCCGGTAACAAAAATACGCATGAATCAGGGGCTTTTCGGGCCTAGTTTTGCATCCCGACCGTATTTGTGACAATCTTCATCAAGTTTTGGGAATCCAAAGAGGGTTCGTTTTCGTTATTAGTCTTTGAGGGCGGTTTGCAGTCGGGAGCTGACCCGTCCTGGAGAGTTATCTCCGATATCTCAAATTCAGCTCCCTCTCCTCCCCCCGTGTTGGCTCCCTCCCCAGCACGGGGCTTTTTTTGGATGCCCTAGTCCCGACTCAACAGATCCCGCAACACGTACTGCAGGATTCCGCCATGCTCGTAGTACAGCGTCTCCTGTGGCGTATCCAGACGGACGCGGGCCCTGAAGGTCGTCTCGTCGCCGTCGGTGCTACGGGCTCGCACGGTCACTTCGAGCCCTTTCTGAAACTCCCCATCGAGACCCGCCGCCAGTCCTTCGATCGAGTACTCCTCGTGCCCGGTGAGACCGAGGCTGTCGACCGAGTCGCCGGCCGAGAATTCGAGCGGCAGGATGCCCATGCCCACCAGGTTGCTGCGGTGGATGCGCTCGAAGCTCTCGGCGATCACCGCGCGGACACCGAGGAGACTCGGCCCCTTGGCCGCCCAGTCGCGCGACGAGCCGGTGCCGTACTCCTTGCCGGCCAGCACCACCAGCGGCACACCTTCTTGCTCGTACTTCATAGCGGCGTCGAAGATGGACATGGTCTCGGCGTCGGGCAGATGAAGGGTGAAGCCGCCTTCGACCTCGGGCACCAGGCGGTTGCGGAGGCGCACGTTGGCAAAGGTGCCGCGCATCATGACCTCGTGGTTGCCCCGCCGTGAGCCGTAGGAGTTGAAGTCCCTGGGCGCCACACCGTGCTCGATCAGATAACTGCCGGCCGGGCTGTCGGTCTTGATGGCTCCGGCGGGCGAGATGTGATCGGTGGTGATGCTGTCACCCACGACCGCCAGTGCCCTGGCCCCGGCAAGGTCCGCCACGGGAGCAGGCGTCGACGGCAGATCGACAAAGTAGGGTGGCAACTTGACATAGGTGGAGTCGGGCTCCCAGGCATAGGTGTCTCCCGTGGGCACCGGCATCGCGTTCCACTGCTCGTCCCCGGCATAGACCTCACTGTATTCACGGGTGAACATCTCGGCGTGGACCGCCGCTTGCACGGTCTCTCCGACCTCCTCGGCGCTCGGCCAGATCTCCTCCAGATAGACCGGCTTGCCCTCCCGGTCCTGCCCCAGAGGCTCACTCTGGAGATCGATGTCGATGCGGCCGGCGAGGGCGTAGGCCACCACCAGAGGGGGAGACGCCAGATAGTTGGCCCGCACATCGGGGCTGATACGCCCTTCGAAATTGCGGTTGCCGGAGAGAACCGCGACCGCCACCAGGTTGGCCCCACGCACCGCTTCGGCGATCGGCTCGCGCAGCGGGCCACTGTTACCGATACAGGTGGTGCAGCCGTAGCCGACCAGGTTGAACTTCAGCTGGTCGAGATAGTCCTGAAGCCCCGCCTCGGTCAGGTAGTCGGTCACCACCTTGGAGCCGGGCGCAAAGCTGGTCTTGACCCAGGGAGGGGTCTCGAGACCCCTCTCCACCGCCTTTTTGGCCAGCAGGCCCGCCCCGACCATGACGCTGGGGTTGGAGGTGTTGGTGCAGCTGGTGATGGCAGCGATGACGATCGATCCATGGTCGAGGGTGAACTCCTCACCCCCCAGAGAGGCCCGGACGCCGCCGTTGGTTGGTGCGGCCTCGACCTCCGTGCCTGGGGCCTTGAGGCTCTCCAGCTGGCCCAGGAATGAGCTCTTGACGTCGCCGAGGTCGATTCGATCCTGGGGACGCTTGGGTCCGGCTAGGCTCGGCTGCACCGTCGACAGATCGAGCTCGAGGCTATCGGTGTACTCGGCCGCCGGGCTCGACGCCGTGTGGAAGAGGCCCTGCTCCTTCATATACGTCTCGACCAGCGCGATCTGCTCCGCCGACCGCCCGGTCAGCTCCAGATAAGTCAGCGTCGCCTGATCCACCGGAAAGATGCCACAGGTGGCCCCGTACTCCGGCGACATGTTGGCGATGGTCGCCCGATCGGCCAGCGGCAGGTGCTCCAGGCCGGAGCCGAAGAACTCGACGAACTTTCCCACCACCCCCTTCTCACGCAGCAACTGGGTCACAGTCAGCACCAGATCGGTGGCCGTGGCGCCGGCGGCCAACCGCCCGCTCAGTCGGAAACCCACCACCTGCGGCACCAACATCGAGATCGGCTGGCCAAGCATCGCCGCCTCGGCCTCGATGCCACCGACACCCCAACCGAGGATGCCGAGACCGTTGATCATCGTGGTGTGGGAGTCGGTCCCCACCAGGGTGTCGGGATAGGCGAAGGGCTCCTCCCCTTCGCCAGTCATCACCACCCGTCCGAGGTACTCGAGGTTGACCTGATGGACAATTCCGGTCCCCGGTGGCACCACCTTGAAATTGTCGAAGGCACTCTTGCCCCACTTGAGAAACCCGTAGCGCTCGCGATTGCGCTCGAACTCTCTCTCCTTGTTGATGAGGAAGGCCGCCGCGGTGCCATACTCGTCGACCTGAACCGAATGGTCGATCACCAGCTCGACCGGCTGCAGCGGGTTGATCTTCTTCGGCTCGCCCCCCATTGTCCGCATGGCGTCCCGCATCGCCGCCAGATCGACCACCGCTGGCACACCGGTGAAATCCTGGAGCAGGACCCGAGCCGGCATGAAGGCGATCTCCTGCGACGGTGCGGCATGGGGGTCCCAATTCGCCACCGCTTCGATGTCCTCCGCGGTGACGGCCTCGCCATCCTCACGTCGCAACAGGTTTTCGAGCAGTATTCGCAGGCTGAAGGGGAGCCGCCCGAGGTTCCAGCCCTGCTTCTCCAACTCGGGAAGACGAGCGATCCGCAGCGAGCGGTCGGCTACTCGCAGGGTACCCAGCGTTGAAAAGCTGTCTTTCATCGCAACACTCCTGACCGAAAGCGGTTGAAACTCGATTTAGATGGTTTCGGGGTCGATCGGACCACGAGAAGACCCCTGTCTCCACGATAACGCAAACCGCTCACACTTGCACCCGGTTTGAGGACCCCCGGCCGGGCCTTCGGGCCGCGATCGACCCGGTCGGCGGACGAGATCCCGTCGGCCCAATGTCCTTCATCCACGGTCTACGACTCTAGTCGACTTTAGGGCTGACTTCGGTCATTTTTGCTGCCTAAACTGGTGCTTGTTGGTCCATCGGTGCAAAGAAATGAAAACCTCTAGCGAGACCGGGATGGTCGATTTTTCCACTCCGCTCTACTTACGCCAAGATATAGACGTCTTTCAATAAGCAATGTAAGTGATTTACACACCAGAGTTTACACTGAAAACACCATCCCACAGAAGCAAAACTCGGCGGCCCAGCCCTTCAGAACGAGTCAATAGCAGAGGTTCTCGAAGTCAAAATTGGAGAAAAGCGGTGGCACAGTCCTTGCGGTAATAGGCCCGCAGCAACAGGTTCGGGGTGAACCTGTGCAGGAATTTCTGGTCGACAAGGGAAAAGCCAATGCGAAAAGTGTCTCTAAACCAGACCACAGCAGCCTTGAAGTCCTCTTTCGCCTGTGGCATCGCTGTCATCGGCCTTCTCTTTCTGGCGGCCACCTTCCAACCCGCAGCTCCGGAGACGGTCAGGGTGATTGTCCAGGCCGAAAGCGTGGAAGCCGCCATCGCCGTCGTCCGCAATGCCGGCGGAACGGTCTCCCGCGAGCTCGGAATCATCCGCTCCGTCAGCGCTGAGGTCACCCCGGCCCAGCGCGCGCAGCTCGAGAAGACGGACGGCGTCAAAGTTCACGCCAACCGCAAACTCTCTGTCACATAGCCGAATCGATGCCAATGGAGCCCGGAAGAATGCGAATGAAGACAGCCCCCAAATCATTTCTGCTTTGTGGAGCTAGCCTTTTCGGTCTGCTGCTTTTGACGGTCGGCGCCGCCGGCGCCGGTATCGTCATGGAGCAGGCGGTCTCAGCCGACGGCACCGGCAGCCTGACCCTGCCCTCCATCGCCGGCGGCAGCTCTCAGACCTATGTGCTCGCCATCTCGAATCGCAACCCGGCCGATGTCACCATGGTGAGTGGTGCCGGCTTGGTCTGGGTCGAGCACGAGGACCAATGCGCCGCCCGCGGAGCCATGGATGCTCGTCTGTGGACGGCCCAGGGCGGGCCATCGGGCTCCTTTCAGGTACAGATCAATACCGACAACTCGAAGCCGATCGCGGCAGTGCTGGCCCGCTTCTCCGGTGTCGGGTCCGCGGGTAGCTCGAGCAGTCAAAACGGCAACGGTGTCAATGGCGCCTGATCCGGCGGCTCCGACAGCAGAAACGCGGCCGTTAGCCTGACCTCGAGTGAGGCCGGCTCGGTCCACATCATCGAGCTCAACCCACGCAACAAGAACGTCAACTCGAGCTCCTCGGGCTACACGCTGGCCGCCAGTGCGACGGCCGGCGACGGCGGCGATATGACCAAGTCTTTCTTCTACTACCGGCCGTTCGTCGGCACCGCCACCTTCCAGGCGACTCTGAGTGGCGACACCGACTGGGCCACGGCCGGCCTGGTGCTCAGCCCGGGAGCCGGTGGCGGCGATCCGCCTCCGCCACCGCCGGCGGCGACTTCGGATCTCGAGGTGGTCTATGCCCGCCTGGTGGACGACGATCACGACTACACCACCGACGGTCCCTATCTCAAGCTCAAGCTCGACAACGGCCTCGCCGATGCCGACATATTTGTCGACGGCCAGGACACCGGCAAGAATCTCGACGGCAACGGCTACAAGAAGTTCTATGTCGAGCCCTATCCCACCAGTGATTGCACGGTGACGGTGTCCGACGGCGGCGCCACCCTGACGGTCAATATCGACTACTGCGAGGACGGCAATACCGGTGGCAGCCCGCCACCTGGCGACGGCGGTGACAATCCTCCACCCGACGATGGCGGTGGCGGCAGTCCACCGCCGGCCGGTGGCCAGAGCTGCACGATGTCGGGCTCGAACGGCATCGCCATCCGAGAGGCCTATTTCACCATCCCCGGCACCCTCTACCTGCGGGCCATCTCGATGTCCGGCAGCGAGGCCTGCATCGACAGCAACTGGCTGGTCTCCTACTCCGGTGACGAGCTCATCACCACCATCGAGGGTTACTGGACCGATGACTGCCGGGTGGCCGTCAGCTCCAACGGTGAGTACGACGACTTCGGCATGAACGACTGCGTGCCCTGGGAAGACACCCTATTCCCCACCGTCATCCGCGCTGATGAGGTCCATGATCAGGGCATCGACGGCTCAGGCGTAGGCATCGCGGTCATCGACACCGGGATCAGCGGGGCCTTCTGGGATCCCGACAACTATCCCAACTACGGTGCCGTCAACGTCGTCCACAGCTACGACGCCTACAACGGCATCGACAACCAGGGCGCCGACGGCAGCGGTCACGGCAGCCATGTGACCACCATCGCCGCCAGCGGCGGCCAGGCCCCCAACGGCAAGTACAACGGCGTCGCCCCGGGAGCCCACATCATCAATGTCAAGGCCTTCGACAACTACGGCCAGGGCTCCTACGACGACGTCATCGCCGCCATCGACTGGGTCCTGAGCCACAAGAGCCAGTACAACATCAAGGTCATGAACCTGTCGTTTAGCGCCGCGCCGCAGTCCTGGTACTGGGAAGATCCCATCAACCAGGCGGTGATGGCGGCCTGGGATGCTGGCATCACGGTCGTCGCCGCGGCTGGTAACACCGGCCCCGACCCGATGACCATCGGCGTGCCCGGCAACAACCCCTACGTCATCACCGTGGGGGCGATGAGTGACGACTATGAGCCCGACGACATGTCGAGCGACTCGCTGGCCTCCTTCTCCTCGGCCGGTCCCACCTACGAGGCCTTCGTCAAGCCCGACGTCGTTGCCCCGGGTGGCCACCTGCTGGCGCTGATGGGAGAGGGCGGTCGGATCGCCACCCAGCATCCGAGCTTCCACGCCGGACCCAATGGCGTTCCCTACTTCACCATGTCGGGCACCTCACAGGCCGCAGCGGTGGTCTCGGGGGTGGCGGCCCTGATCCTCGACGACGACTCCTCCCTGAGCCCCGACGAGGTCAAGTGCAAAATCATGGCCTCCGCCAAGCCGCGGATCCACACCGACGGCACCCTGGCCTACTCGATCTTCCAGCAGGGATGGGGCCTGGTCGACGCCAAGGACGCGGTCAACTCCAACGAAACCGATTGCGCCAACCAGGGCCTCGACATCAATAAGGACCTTGCGGGTGACCAGCACTACGGGGGTCTCGCCCGCGAGGACGGCAACGGCGACTACTACATCGAAGGCCTCAACGGCTACATGTGGTCCGGCGGTTATATGTGGTCCGGGGGTTACATGTGGAGCGGCTCCGAGACCATGGGTATCAACGTCTGGGTCGATCAGGAGTAGACCACCACTCCCAATTACCCAGAGGCATCCGACGGCGGGTGGCCACCAGGCCCCCCGCCCTTTTTGTCGAGCTCACCTCGCCGCCGAAGCGGTTTTTTGAGCGAACTCCGACAAAAAACGACAGCGCTCCTGTCCAAGGTGTACGAGGCCCCATCTTTCGCCCTTCTTGCAGGCATCCGGACCGGACGACGTAATCCATTTGTTCTCAGTATCTTGGGTGATTCGAACCGAGCTCGGAGATCACCGGCGCGGCGCCACGATCAGAACATATAGATATATGTGAATGGCACTTACTTTGCTCAAGGAGAGGTGAGGTTTCCACGCACGGGAACCCTTGACCTGGGAGGCAGAGCGCCTGTTGGCCATACCTTTGACCATGGCACCGGCATTGGCAACTCTGTTCTGATGACCACCCAGAATCACAGACACCCCCAACCCGGCCTTTTCGCCTTGCTTTTGCTCGGGGTGCTGCTGCTGTTCGGTGCAGTCGTATCGACGGCTCAGGATCGCAATATCCGCTTCGAGCAATTGTCGCTCGAGGACGGACTCTCACAGAGCTATGTCAACACCGTCTTCCAGGACAGCCGGGGGTTCATGTGGTTCGGCACCGAGGACGGGCTCAACCGCTACGACGGCCGGTCCTTCACCATTTTCAAACACGATACCGAGGCTCGGTCGTCTCTGTCGCACAACTTCATCTGGGATCTGCTCGAAGATCACAACGGTTCGCTCTGGGTGGGAACCAACGGCGGCGGCCTCGATCGGTGGGACGGGGACAACGGCACTTTTGTCCACTTCAAGAACAATCCGGCGAATCCGCGGAGCCTGAGTCACGACCGTGTCCGTGTGCTCTTCGAAGATCGGGATGGCGTGCTCTGGATCGGCACCGACGGCGGCGGCCTGAACCAGTTCGACCCTGAAAGCCAGACCTTTCAGCGGTTCAGCCATGATCCCTCCAACCCCGACAGCCTGACCAACGACCGGGTGCGTGCAATCCACCAGGACCGGGACGGGATTCTCTGGATCGGCACCTACGGAGGTGGGCTCAACAAGCTCGACCCGAAGACCCTCGGTTTTGTTCATCACCGCCCCGAGGAGGGTGACGCCCACCCGCTGGGCTCTGCCGAGATCACGGCGATCCACGAAACCCCCGACGGGGCCATCTGGGCCGGCACCTATGGGGACGGGGCCTACCGGATCGATCGGCAGACCGACGAGATCGACCACTTCACCAACGATCCCGACGTTCCCACGAGCCTGACCTCCAACAGTGTCCACACGATCTTCCAGGACAGCACCGGCACTCTCTGGATCGGTACCGAGGATGGCCTGAGCGAGTGGCAACCGGAGACGGGAAGATTCGCTCACTACAAGCACAGTGCAACCGACCCGAAGAGTCTCGGTGCCAACGGCATTCACTCCATCTTCCAGGATCGAGGCGGTGTGCTCTGGATCGGCACCAAAGGCGGCGGACTGAGCAAGTGGAACACCCTGACCGGATCGTTCCCCCACTACAGAAAGGACGCCTCCGCTCCCTCGAGCCTGAGCGCCAACCAGGTCTCCTCGTTCTACGAGGACACCGACGGCATTCTGTGGATCGGCACCTATGGCGGTGGGCTCAACCGCTTCGATCGCCAGACCGGCACCTACACCCACTACTCGCACGATCCCGACGACCCCAGCAGTCTCAGCGACGATCGGGTCAAGTCGCTGATGGGGGACAGCCGTGGCGACCTTTGGGTTGGAACAATGACCGGTGGTCTCAACCGCTTCAACACCACAACCGGCCTCTTTGCTCGCTACCGAAATGATCCCGACGACCCCAAGAGTCTCAGCCGGGACGGCATCATGACCATCTTCGAGGACAGCGAGGGGACGTTATGGGTCGGCACCTTCGAGGGTGGCCTCAATCGATTCGATCGCCAAACGGAGAGCTTTACGCACTATCTGAACGATCCTGCAATCCCCACCAGCCTGAGCGGCAACCGGGTCACCAAGCTCTACGAAGACCCCGACGGGGTTCTCTGGGTGGGGACGGATGGCGGGGGCCTCAACCGCTTCGACCGCGCCACCGGGACCTTCACCCACTTTCGACACGACCCCGAGGATCCGACCAGCCTCAGCAGTGACGTCGTCTTCTCTATGCACGAGGACCGGTCGGGGGCGCTCTGGATCGGCACCCTCAACGGCGGCCTCAATCGCTGGGATGCCGAGGACAGAAAGGTACATCGTGGAGTCTTCGAGCACTTCACGGAGCGAGACGGGCTGCCCAATGACGTGATCTACGGCATCGTCGCCGACCACCAGGGAAATCTGTGGATGAGCACCAATATGGGGCTGTCGAAGCTCAATCTGCGGACACAGATGTTCAAGAACTACTCCGTTACCCACGGTCTCCAGAGCAACGAGTTCAACTTCGGCTCCTACTACCGGAGCCCCGACGGTGAGCTGTTCTTTGGCGGCATCAACGGCTTCAATGCCTTCTATCCATCCCAGATTCTCGACAACGCACACGTCCCACCGGTCGTTCTGACCTCCATCCGCAAGGCCAACCAGGAGATCGAGCTCGATAGACCGGTCTGGGAGGCGGACGAGATCGAGGTCAGCTACCGAGACCACCTCGTCTCGATCGAGTTCGCGGCGTTGGACTACACGGCGCCCGAGCAGAACCACTACGCCTACATGCTCGAAGGCTTCGACGACGACTGGATCGAGCTGGGCACGCTCCAGCGTGCCACCTACACTAATCTGCCGGCCGGTACCTACACCTTTCGCGTCAGAGGCTCCAATAACGACCTCGTCTGGGCCGAGCACGGTGCCTCTCTCAGGGTGCGGGTCATTCCTCCCCCATGGAAGACCTGGTGGGCTTACAGCTTGTACCTTCTGGCGCTGGCGGCGGTGGTCTATGCCTACGTACGGGCGCAAACGCAAAAGTTGGAGCGAGAGGAAGAGTACAGCAGCAGGCTGGAAAACCAGGTACAGGAGAGAACCAGGGAGCTGGCCAAGAGCAACGAGGATCTCAAGCTGGTCAACCTCAAGCTCCAGGAGGCCAGTCTCACCGACTCGCTCACGGGCTTGAGGAATCGTCGCTACCTGATGACTCACATCCAGGAGGATCTCTCCCTGGTCGAGCGTCAGTACAAGTTCGGGGTGTTTGCGGAGGGCAGCGATCGCCGTTTCTCCAAGGACCCGGATTTTCTGTTTGTGATGATCGACCTGGATGGTCTCAAGGAGCTGAACGATCTGCTCGGGCACTCAGCCGGCGACCTGGCAATCGTTCAAATGCGTGAGCTTCTGCAGAACTCGTCGCGCGAATCGGACACCATCATCCGCTGGGGCGGCGACGAGTTCATGGTTGTCGGCCGAGGCGTGGACCGCAACCACGGCGAGACTCTCGCCGAGCGCATTCGTAGCTCGGTGGAGCGCCATCCCTTCGAGCTGGGTCTCGACGAGCCGGTACATCTGACCTGCTCGGTCGGATTTGCCTTCTATCCCTTCCTCTCTTCTCAGCCGACACTTCTCAGCGGTGAGCAGGTCATTCGCATCGCCGACCGTGCCTTGTATCTAGCCAAGACCAGTGGCCGCAACGCCTGGGTCGGGATCTTCAGCACCGACAAGACCCCGGGTGATGCCAATCTGCCGCGAACCATCAACACCGATCTCGAGGAGCTCACCAGTCAAGGGTTCGTGGAGCTGCAGACATCGATTCCCGACCCCGCTCAGCTCGTCTGGGAGAGGGCATGAGAGTAGTCGAGGATGCCGTGAACAGACGCAGCCCAGGGACCAAGGGACGACGAAAGGGCGACAGCATGGACGACCTCCAGATTCTCTTCTTGACCAACGGTTCACCATGGGTGCTCGTCGCCTCACGCACTCTTGCAGATGCCGGCCTGAAGGTAGAGATGGTGCCAAAGGACGATGATCTTCTATCGACCCTCGAGAGCCGGGAACCCGGGCTGCTCCTCGTCGATGCCGACTCTTCGGCCACCGAGGGCTTCGCAGCCTGCGAAGCGGCTCGCCGAAGCTCGGCCGGCGAGAATACCCCGATCCTGCTGGTCACCGAGCACCGGAACACGGAAAAGGCGTATGCCGCGGGAGCCACCGACGTCGTCATCAGCCCTCCCGACCCGGCGATCCTGATCCATCGCTCACGGGCACTGCTTGCCGCGGGTCGTGCCTTCGAGGAAGTTCGCGAGAGCCGAGAGAGCCTCGAGCAGCTGGCCCACTTCGACCGTCTCACGGCCCTTCCCAACCGGGCAATGTTTCGTGAGCTGCTGGGACACGAACTGGCACGCAGCCAGCGCTCCCAGACTCCTGTCGCCGCGCTACTGCTGGACATCGATCGCTTCAAGGAGATCAACGAGAGCCGCGGCTACAAACTTGGCGACCAGCTACTGGAGATGGTTGCCGCCCGCCTGCTCCAGGGTTTGCGCAAGACCGACTACGTCGCACGCAGCGCCGATGGCAAAAGCGCACCCGTGGCTCGCCAGGGTGGTGACGAGTTTGCTCTCATGCTGACCGACCTCGCCCAGCTCGACGACGCGGGTCTGGTCGCCCAGCGCCTCCTGCAGTCCCTCGTCCAACCATTCGTTCTGGGTGGAGAGGAGATATTTGTCACCGCCAGCATCGGTATCGCGATTGCCCCAAACGACGGTTCCGATGTCGACTCACTGCTGCAAAGTGCCGAGACCGCCATGTATTGTGCCAAGAAGCAGGGCGGCAACAACTTCCAGTTCTATGCCGAGTCGATGAACGTCGCCATGCTCAAGCGGTTGGATCTAGAAGCCAACTTGCGACGGTCGGTCGAGAGGGATCAGCTGGTTCTGTTCTATCAGCCGTTGATCGATATCTCGAATCGACAGCTGGTGGGCATGGAGGCCCTGCTGCGTTGGATGCACCACGATCTGGGGCTGGTCGCTCCCGGCGAGTTCATTCCGCTCGCCGAGGAGACGGGTCTGATCGTGCCCATCGGCCGCTGGGTCCTACGTACCGCCAGCCAGCAGCTCCAGCTCTGGCACGATCAAGGGTTCGAGTGGCTGCGGATGGCCGTCAATGTCGCCAATCGTCAGCTCCGGGAACCGGATTTCGTGAGCGACGTGCAGGAGATCATTCTTGAGACCGGTGTGGAGCCGAGTCACCTCGAGCTCGAGGTG
>JBAUDS010000165.1:0-1868 GCA_049678185.1 Thermoanaerobaculia bacterium | reverse complement strand
CGCGCCAAGATCAACGAGGTGGCACAGGAGACCCTTCAGCAGCTGTTCGCGGAGAAACCCAATTCGAAGGACCTGTATGACGAAGCCGTCGGCTGGGCAGTCTTCGATAACACCAAGGTTGCCTTCGGCATCTCAGGTGGCGGCGGCACGGGCGTTGCGGTGTCTAAAGCCTCGGGCAAGCACACCTATATGAAGATGGGGACTGGTGGGATCGGCTTCGGGCTCGGTGTCAACAAGTTCCAGGTCGTGTTCCTGTTTCAGAATGAGAACACCCTCAAAAACTTCATCGAGAAAGGCTGGCAGGCAGACGCCGGCGCCACCGCCTCGGCCGGCAAGAACGCGGCCGAGGTCAAAACCAACTTCGTCAACGGCCTCGCCATCTACCAGCTCACCGAGAAGGGGCTGATGCTCAACGCCGACCTCGCAGGCACCAAGTACTGGCAGCACGACAATCTGAACGAGTAGGCACAGGGCCGCCCACAAGGGCCCAAGATCCAGGGTTCAGGGAGTGGCGAGTTCGAATCTCGCCCTCCCGGCCTTTTCCTTTCACCCCGTTGTACCAGGCACATCTCTGGTACACCTCTCTGCCCCAGTGTGCCGCCTCTGCGGTGCCCCTGACTCTGGGCCTTGCGAAATAGAGGGACTGCGGACGGCAGATTTCTTGGCCGTCGCTAGAAATACCACTTCACTCTCAGATCGATCATGTACGCCTCGACGTCGATTTCATCTTCGAGAGTTTCTCGCGCTTTATCTCGCTGGGCCAGGATCTCGAATCTCCATTGATAGCTTCGACGGTAGCCAAAACCGAAACGGGTACGTCCCTTGGTGGCAAACCGTTGAGCTGCCTGCTCATCGCCGAGCGGCATGAACCCCTCCAAGTCCGCCATCAGATACCAAACACCGTCCGTGCCCAGATTCGGCTTGTTGAGGGCAAATTTGAACTCGACGCGGCCTCGGAAGCGAAGATCGGCGGTCGAAGGACGGTCTGTGGAGTACCAAAAATTGCGGTGTTCGAAGCGAAAAAGAACTCCGGCGCTGTACTTTTTGGCTGGGAAAATTTCCGGGCGGGTCTTCTTGGGCAGCCAACTCCAAAAAACCGTGTTCCCTAAATGGAAACGAACACCGAGCCGCACGGTGGCCTCGAAAACGCGCTCTTCAAGACTCAGACGGCTGACGCCGGTCACGAGCTCTCCTGTCCAATCAAGCCAGGCCTTTGGGTAGTACTCCACCATACCGGTTCCAAAGAGTGACCTGAACGGGTCCTCATCAGACACTTCGTAGGCGCCTTCGATGTCGTACTCGAGGTAGAGTTTTTCGGTCGTTGGCCGGGCAAGAATGAGGTTGGCCCAGAATTGCCTTGAGGGGTCCCGGGGCGGTTCCTGCGCGTTTAATGGGAAAGCAGCGGCAACGGCGCACAGGAACGCCAATACGAGGAGAGGACGAGCACGGAGCTCGGCCCTCATGACCCGGCGTGTGGTTTGATAACGCTGCAAAATATGAGGTGAATCCAAGTGGCTCCTCAAGGCCTCCACCACTCCGAACCCCGGGCTGGTGGGTACTATTCCTTAGATATTGGTCACGTGCGGCAAGAGGTGACCGAACAAGGTATCTCCAGTAATGTTGAGGCGACCAAGATGCGCTCTGCCGATCTTGATGACGGCCTGGTGGAGGGCGGCGAGATGGACGTCTATTCCCTCGGCCTCAACTGGTGGCTCACCCGTTCGAGCCAGCTCGGCCTGAACTACCGCGTGGTCGGCCTCGACCGGTACGGCGAGAAGGGCTGGAGCTCCGGCTTCGACGCGCGGGTGATCCTCATCTTGGATTAGAAGCGCTCGACGGACGAATACCGCGAGCACGTTCAGTTCAGC
>JBAUDS010000164.1:0-4533 GCA_049678185.1 Thermoanaerobaculia bacterium | reverse complement strand
GCGGATCCTCTCTTACCAGACCTCGCGACTGCCGCGAGATTCCACCTCTACTTCGGCAACTATCCGCCGAACTGGGCTTTGAGAAAATCCCGGTTCATGCGGGCGATGAACTCGATCGAGATCTCTTTGGGACAGGCCGCCTCGCATTCGGCGAAGTTCGTGCAGCTGCCGAAATAGGCCTCCATCTCTTCGACCATCTTGCGTACCCGCCGAGAGCGCTCGGGTTGCCCCTGGGGCAGTAGCGCCAGGTGGGAGATCTTGGCCGCGGTGAAAAGCTGTGCCGCGCCGTTGGGGCACTGGGCGACACAGGCCCCGCAACCGATGCACGCGGCGGCGTCCATGGCCCGCTCGGCGGTGTCCCTGGGAATCGGTAGGAGGTTGGCTTCGGGGGCGCTGCCGGTGTTTACCGAGATAAAGCCGCCGGCCTGGATGATCCTGTCGAAGGGGGACCGGTCCACCACCAGGTCCTTGAGCACCGGAAAGGCCTTCGCCCGCCAGGGCTCGATGCGGATGGTGTCGCCGTCGCGGAACTTGCGCATGTGGAGCTGACAGGTGGCGGTCCCCTTCTCGGGACCATGCGCCCGGCCGTTGATCATCAAGCCACAGGAGCCGCAGATTCCCTCCCGGCAGTCGTGCTCGAAGGCGACCGGGTCCTCGCCCCGCTCGGTCAGCTGCTCGTTGAGCACATCCAGCATCTCGAGAAACGACATGTCGGGGCTGGCCTCGTCGAGCCGATAGGTCTCGAACCGGCCCCGAGCCCGCGAGCTCTTCTGGCGCCAGATACGGAGGGTCACTCGCATTACTTGTAGCTCCTCTGGGACGGCGGCACGTTGTCGAACTCGAGAGACTCCTTGTGGAGCACCGGCTCCTCGCCCTCCTCGCGGTACTCCCAGGCGGAGACGTAGGTGTAATCTTCGTCGTTTCTGAGCGCTTCACCCTCCGGGGTCTGATACTCCTCGCGGAAATGGGTACCACACGACTCCTGCCGGTCGAGCGCATCCCGACACATGAGCTCGGCGAGCTCGAAGTAATCGGCCACCCGACCCGCCTTCTCCAGGGACTGGTTGAGCTCCTCGTTGGCACCGAGCACCTTGACCTCCCGCCAGTACTCGTCGCGCAGAGCGGCGATGGCGCCGATGGCCTTCTCCAACCCGGCGCGGTTACGTGACATCCCACAGTAGTCCAGACAGATGTGTCCCAGCTCCCGATGGAGGGAGTCAACCGTCCGCTTGCCGTCGATCGACAGAAGCCGCTGGATGCGCCCCTCGACCTCGTCCTCCACCGCCTTGAAACCCGGGTGATCGACCGAGAGGAGCTCCTCTCCCATGTGGCGGGAGAGGTAGTCCCCGATGGTGTAGGGCAGCACGAAATAGCCGTCGGCCAGACCCTGCATGAGGGCACTGGCGCCCAGACGGTTGGCCCCATGATCGGAGAAGTTGGCTTCGCCGATGACATAGAGCCCGTCGAGGGTCGACATCAGGTTGTAATCCACCCACAGGCCCCCCATGGTGTAGTGGGGCGCCGGGTAGATCCGCATCGGTACGGTGTAGGGGTCTTCGCCGGTAATCCGCTCGTACATCTCGAACAGATTGCCGTATTTGGCCTCGATGGCATCGCGGCCCAGACGCTCGATGGCGTCGGCAAAGTCGAGATAGACACCCCGGCCGCCATGGCCGACCCCGTGGCCTTCGTCGCAGACGATCTTGGCGGCGCGGGAAGCGATATCCCGTGGCACCAGGTTGCCAAACGCCGGATAGCGGCGCTCCAGGTAGTAGTCGCGCTCCGCTTCGGGGATCTGGTTCGCAGAGCGATCGTCGCCGGCCTTTTCCGGCACCCAGATCCGTCCGTCGTTGCGCAGCGACTCGCTCATCAGGGTGAGCTTCGACTGGTAGTCGCCGTGCTGGGGGATACAGGTGGGATGGATCTGGGTAAAGCAGGGATTGGCAAACAGAGCCCCGCGCCTGTGCGCTCTCCAGATGGCAGTGGCGTTGCAGCCCTTGGCGTTGGTCGACAGAAAGAAGACGTTGCTGTAGCCACCGGTGGCCAGCACCACCGCATCCGCCGCCCAGGAGCGAATCTCGCCGCTCACCATGTCGCGGGTGACAATTCCCCGGGTGCGCCCCTCGATGACCACCAGATCGAGCATTTCGGTGCGCGGGTACATCTCCACCTGGCCCGCGGCCACCTGCCGTGACAGGGCCTGGTAGGTGCCGAGCAGGAGCTGCTGCCCGGTCTGGCCGCGAGCGTAGAAGGTGCGCGAGACCTGGGCGCCGCCAAAGGAGCGGTTGTCGAGCAGCCCGCCGTACTCCCGTGCAAAGGGGACGCCCTGGGCGACACACTGGTCGATGATGTTGACGCTCACCTGCGCCAGACGGTGGACGTTAGCCTCCCGCGAGCGAAAGTCGCCCCCCTTTACGGTGTCGTAGAAGAGACGCCAGATACTGTCACCGTCGTTCTGGTAGTTCTTGGCGGCGTTGATGCCCCCCTGAGCCGCGATGGAATGGGCGCGGCGGGCGCTGTCCTGATAGCAGAAACACTTGACGCGATACCCCAGCTCCCCCAACGCCGCCGCCGCCGAGCCACCGGCCAGACCCGAGCCGACGACGATGATGTCGAACCTCCGCTTGTTGGCGGGGTTGACGAGCTTGAGCTCGAAGCGGTGTTTGTCCCACTTCTCCTGGATGGGCCCCGTCGGAACTTTCGAATCGAGCTTCATCGGAGCCTCCTACCTCACCAGACCGGCCAGCACGGCCAAGGGAAAGGAGATGTTGCCAAGAACGATAACGAGGGCGAAGACCAGCGCGAAGCGTCGCCGCCAGTCGCGCGGGTTTTCGTCGACATACCAGCCCAGGGTCTGAAACAGACTCCAGAGACCGTGGTACAGGTGTAAGCCGAGCGCGAGCTGGGCCACGATGTAGAAGGCGCTCACCCACCAGACGCTGAAGCCGGCCACGACGTTGTGGTAGACGTCTCCGGATATGAAATCGCTGTGGGCCCAGCTCGGGCCCCAGGTGAAATGAGCCAGGTGATAGACGATGAACAGAGCGATGAGGACTCCACCCCACCGCATCGTGCGTGAGGCGTAGGTGGCCTCGATCGCCTCCCGCTCTTTGTAGCTCTCGGGGCGCGCCTGCCAGCTGAGCAGTGTCAACTGGGTGGCAGCGGTGATGTGCACCGCCACCGCCGCCAGCAGAACCAGACGGGCGATCCAGAGCAGGCTGCCGTGAGGGAAGAGAGGGCTTCCCACCTCGCGCAGCCACTCCGCGTAGTGATTGAGCTCGTCCGCTCCCAGATAGAGCTTGAGATTGCCGAGCATGTGAGCCAGGACAAAGCCAAAAAGCAGGATGCCGGAGACCGCCATGACGGTCTTTTTGCCGACAGCGGTCCGATAGAAGCTCAGCAAGGACATCTGATTTCCGATAGCCTTGACTCGAGATAAAAATGGCTCAGCGGCGCCGACGACGGGGTCGGGTACGGCGTGTCGGCGGCTCCCGCCGCTTGGGTCGGTGCTCCCGAACCCGCTGCCACAACTCCAGATCCTCCCCACCCTCGCCCGTCGCATCAACCAGAATCTCCAGCAGGATCATGGCATCGTCGAACCCGGGGTGTCCGGCAAAGCGCACCCGATCGCCGGCCGTTCGCCAGTTCTCACCCAGCCGATGGAACGCCGCGATGGCCTGGTGGGTCTGATCCGACTTGGCCTTGGAAATACGGAAGCGAAGCAAGAACGGATCGACGATCTTGCCGACCAGTTTTCGCAATGCCTCCCGGCCCATGGGTCGGCCCCTGTCTTGCTCCATATCCCGGCGTCGAAGAAAGACACTGGGAAGCAGCAGCGCTGCCATCAGGGCGGCGTCGGTCGGCTCCCGGTTGTCCAACACCAGACGGTCGATGGCCGGCAGCACCTCGGCAAAATCGGTGGGCTCCGAGCCGTCATTGGTCAGAAGCGGGCTCGCCTCCGGCAGAAACACTCCCAGGAATCCCAGATCCTGGGCGTGACGGAGCGCCGGAGTTGCGCTGCCGCTGCGCATGAGTTGACTGATCTCTTCGGCCATCCGCGCCGGCGAGGCGCGCTCGATCTCCCGGCGGCAACTGTGGGCGGCGGCCGCCGTCTTCTCCTCGATGTCGAAGCCCAGCCGGCCGGCGATCTCGCAGGCCCGCAACATCCGCACCGGATCCTCCTTGAAACGGAGCTCCGGGTCGCCGATGGCTCGGATGAGGCGGTGCTCCAGATCCTCGATTCCCCCCACATAGTCGATCACCGAGTAGTCGCCGATGTTGTAGAAGAGCGCATTGACCGTGAAATCCCGCCGGAAGGCATCCTCCTCCGGCGTGCCAAAGACGTTGTCGTCGGTGATGAGGCGGTCCCCCGGCGCTCCGTCCTGGGCCTCGGGATCGGGATTGCGACGGAAGGTGGAGACTTCGACGATCCCGTCGTGGAAAAAGACATGGGCGAGCCGGAAACGACGCCCGATGATGCGGGAGTTGCGGAAAAGGCGTCTGATCTGTTGGGGTCTGGCGTCGGTGCTGACG
>JBAUDS010000163.1:0-4173 GCA_049678185.1 Thermoanaerobaculia bacterium | reverse complement strand
CCCACGTCCACCGGATCCAGGTGCTGGGCGTGCTCGACCCGCCAGCGCAGATCCTCGGGGCTGCCGTTGGCCTCGAAGACCTCCTGGTAGATGTCGAGAACCCGCCGGTTGGCCCGGTCCCCGATGGCGTGGGTGTTGACCTGAAAACCGTGCTTGATGGCGATCTCCGCGGTGCGCCGGATCTCGTCCTCAGGCTCCAACACCAGACCGACGCTCTCGGGCATGTCGGTATAGGGCTCGAGCAACCAGGCACCGTGGGCTCCCAATGCGCCGTCGATCTGGCGCTTGATCGAGCGCACGGTGAGAAAGTCGTTGCCTTCGGCCGGCATGAAAAAGTCCCCTAGCCGGCTGTCCATCTCCTCGTTCGACTCCCCCCGCACCATGACGTAGAGACGCACCGGAAGAGACTCTTCCTCCTCCAGGTCCCGGAAGAGCCCGATGGTGTCGAATGACGAGCCCGCATCCTGAAAGGAGGTGATCCCCTTGGAGAGGGCCTCCTGACCCGCAAGCTCGATCCACCGCCGCCGCTCGGCCTCGACTTCCTCCGGGCTCCTCTCTTCCTGCGAGCGGGCGTACGCCAGCCGCACCGCCGACTGAGCCTTTTCTCTCAGCAGACCGGTGAGCCGGCCCTCGGCGTCGCGAACGAGCTCGCCACCCGGTGGGTTCTCCGACTCGCTGCCGAGACCGGCCAGCTCGAGTGCCCTGGCATTGGCGAATGCCGCGTGACCGCTGGCGTGACCGAGAATAACCGGGTTCTCCGGGCTCACCGCACTCAGACCGGTGTGCACCGGAGAGCCGTCGACGGCCGGTGACGGCACCTCCACCCACTTCTCCTGGTGCCAGCCCCGTCCCTGAATCCACTCTCCGGGCTCGGCCTGGGCCACGGCTCGCTCCACCATCGCCACGATCTCATCCCAACTCGTGACCGTCGTCAGATCGAGGATGGTCTTCGATTCGCCCAGACTCATGTAGTGACCGTGTCCCTCGATAAGGCCGGGGATCGCCAGCCGGCCCTCCAGCTCGATCACTCGCGTTTCCGGCCCGATCAGCGGCTCGATATCTTCGTTGCTGCCCACCGCGACCAGGATCGAATCCCTGACCGCCACCGCCTCGGCCTCCGGCCGGCCTTCATCCACCGTCACCACCCGGCCACCACGCAGCACCAGATCGGCCGGCTCGCGGCCGGTCTCCACCTGGCCACAGGCCACCAGCATCAGAACACCCGCCAACAACAAAAGATTGTCGAGGCTGTACCAGGACATTTTTCCCTCCAGAGCGCCGTGATCAGCGCGGCATCGGTCTCGAGACGTTTATTCTATGCGACCCGACAGGTGGACTCGGTCCCCGGGTGAGTCTTTACTCTCCGGTGGTTACTCCTGGCGAGTGTAGAACCCGACAAATACATCGTTCCAGCTCTTTCCCTGATCCCGGGACGCTCGCCAATGCTGTTTGACGCGTCCGTCGTCGAGCTCCTCCCAGGAGATCTCGTGCCGAACGGTCTTGCCGTCGCGCCCAGGCATCTGGCCGCCGAGAACCATCTTGCCCCCTTTTAAACCGCCCTCGAGCAGCAGCAACCTACCCGTCGTGTCCACCCAGCTCTGGTGCCACTTGCCCCGGCGCTGGGAGAAAATGTTGTAGCTCTCCCCGCGCATACCCCCGCTCCCCACCCAGTTCTCCTTGACCACACAGCCGTCCAGAATCTTCTCCACCCGGTTGGTCCCGGCGATCGCACCGTCGGCGGTGGTCACCTCCCAATCACCCACCCAGAAGTCGAATTCTCGGTGAGCCTCCGATTCGCAGCCGCTGGTCGTAGCGGGCGTCTGTGCTGCCAACCCTTGCGACAGCGAAATGACTCCACACAACGACATCCACAAAATCAATGAGCCCAAAACAGCGCTTCTCCCTCTCCCGTCCATGAAAAACCTCCTTTTCCTCTGTGATCTGATTCACAGCCTCTACATCGATGAAATAACATATAGATGGTGTTCAACATTCAAATTGATTAATAAGCTTTACATTAACCGATCACTTCTTCATACTGCATATTGATGATGGACTTGTCCCTCACGAACGGTCCCTCTGAACCCAGCAGACGGACCGCTCGTCACGTTCTCTCCTCTCCTCCCACTCCCGATTCCGGAGGTCACGATGCCTGTTGATCGCAACCCAAGAGTAGCTCTCGCCCTTCGTAGCATTCTGGTAGCGACGGTAGCATTGCTCTCCACCGTTACTCCAGCCGCCACACAGACTATTGGCATGGTGGCCGACAACTTGACGGGCTCGGTAACGATCTTCGACGCCGACACGGACACAGTCCTGGGAACCGTAGTCCTCCCCAACCCCGGTCCCACGGTTGGAGATTGCTCGCTCTCACTCGATCGGGGTCTCGGCTTTGTCACCGACTTCGACTATCACGTCTGGGCGATCGATATCGCCGCTTTGTCACTCGCGGGGGGCGTCAATCCCATCGCCATTTCCAACATGAGTGAGGACACCTCTCTCAGCCCAGACGGCAAGTTCCTCGTCACCTGCGATGGAGCACTGACACAGCCTGTCTCGGTCGTCGATATCGACACGGGAGTCGAGATGGGCAGCTTCTCACTGGGTCATGAGTGCAATTCAGTCGAGGTGTGCGATGACGGCTCGGTGCTCGTCACCGCCCTTGGCCCAAAGACGGTCCGTCGCCTGACCTTGGACGCCACCGGCACACTGTCGGACACGGGCGAATCGATGAGCCTTTGGGGGCAACCAAATAACGTTGTCTGCGCTCCCGGATCGACCTCCGGCGTCGTCATGTCGAGAAATTACTCTATTTTGAACGCCTTCACGCTCCCCGGCCTGGTTCCGGCGGATCAGCGCCGAGCGACCGGAAGGTTTGGGGTCTCCATGGCGATCAGCCCAACGGGCGATGTGCTGTACAGCCGGTCCAACCAGAGCGGCTGGATCAACGCCTTTCAGTACGACCCGGACACCGGAGCTCTCGGTGACACGCCCGACATGAGTATCGGGATCTTCGAGACTTCGCCCTTCTTTGGCATCGATCAGATGGCCGTGCATCCTGATGGCGAGAAGCTCTACGTCTCACAACCTGGAAGCCTGAATGTCTACGACGTGACCACCGGCATCCTGCTCGACACCATCACCGCCCCCGATATCATGTCTCCAACCGGTGTTTGTCTTGCCACTGCTGGTAAAGCGCCGGACCTGGAGCCAGAGATCCTCATCGACATCAAGCCCGATAGCGCTGAAAACTCTGTCAATCCCCGCTCCAAAGGGGTCATCCCGGTCGCCCTCCTCACCGCCAGCACGGCCAACGGCGACCCTGTCGATTTCGATGCCTGGACGGTGGATCCGACAACGCTCGCCTTTGGCCCCGGTGCCGCCGGCATCAAACACTCGTCGGGCCACGCCGAGGATGTCGACGGTGACGGTGACATCGACATGATGCTCCACTTCCCGACCCAGGACACAGGTGTCACCTGTCTCGACACCGAGCTCACTCTCACCGGAGCGACTTTCGACGGTTTGGAGTTCACCGCCAGCGACAGTATCCGGACTACCGGTTGTAGGGGCGGGGCGGGAGGTCCACGCATCAAGAAGACCAAATAACACTCACGGCAGCGACAAGAACCTTGGGGGGCGTGACCTTTTCGGTCCGCCCCCATTTTTTTGCAGAAATTCCCGCCCAGGTGGTGTGCAATACTCGTCGCAGGAGCATGAACAACTCGCCACCTGTTCCCTATGTCGTCGGTCAGTGGGTACGCGGCAATCGGTTCTACGGTCGTGCGGCCCAGCTGGCGGAGATTCTGGAGGGTCCACGGGACAGTTTCTGGCTGCTGGGGACGCGCCGGGTCGGCAAGACCTCATTGCTCAAACAGCTCGAGCAGCTGGCGGTGGAGTCGCCGGAGCGGGGCTATCTGCCGCTGTTCTGGGACTTCCAGGGCTCGGCCGACCCGGAGGAGCTGCACCTCGGGTTTCACGATGCGGTGCTCGATGCCGAGGAGCGGCTGGCGGAGGTCGGTGTCGATGTGGAGAAGATGGAGGCAGGTGATCTGTTCGCCTCGCTGGGTCATCTGCGTCGGAGTCTGCGCTCCAAGGGGTTGAAGCTGCTACTGCTTTGCGACGAGGTGGAGGAGCTGATCAAGCTTCAGCGTCAGGACCCGTCGCTGTTGC
>JBAUDS010000162.1:0-7053 GCA_049678185.1 Thermoanaerobaculia bacterium | reverse complement strand
GGGAAGGGTGGCCAAGTGGCTATAGATCGAGGGTTTCGTCCACGATCATGACCAGAGAGAGATCTTCCTCGGTCAGTTGGTAGATCCTCGCCTGCGGTCGGGTGAGGTTCTCGATGATGGAGGAGGGGGCGGTTGCCGACGCCAGGAAACCCCCTTTATCGATCAGGGTTTCGAGCTCCCCCACCCCAGCCACGAGCGCGAGCGGCCCGTCTCCGGCCTCTTGATCGACAGATGTGTCACCCGGCGCGAGGAGCAGGGCGGCCAACAGTGCGGCGGCCGCCACGTGGCGCCACCAGCGCCTGAGCGGACGCGAGGTCTCGTTTTCCAGCACCCGTGCTCGGCGCATCGCGCCGACGGCCGAGCGCACGGCCTTCACCTCGGCCGCGGTGACCTCCAGCGACGGCAGATCGAGAAACAAGACGGCGGGGTCCGCCGCCACCGCCCGGCGGCGACACTCGGGGCACTCGCGCAGGTGCTCGGCCGCCCGCCGGTGCTCCAGCGGCTCGAGCTCGCTTGCCAGCAGCGAGTCGGGAGCCAGTCGTCGCAGCTCGGCGCAGGTCATCACCGCCCCCCCTCGGCATCGTCATTCGCGGTGACCGAGACGGCGTACTCGGGATAGAGACGGAGGAGCTCGCCCCGCAGCTTCTTGCGCGCGGCGAACAGATGATTGCGAACGGTCGACGGACGGCAACCGACGATTTCGGCGACCTCCTGCGACGACAGCCCTTCGGCCCCCCGCAGCAGAAAGACCAGACGCTGCTTCTCGGTCAAACAGGAGGCCAGACGCTCGAAGATAGCGGCGACTTCGCGGCTGTGCAGCTCCGAGAGCTGCCGCCGGTTGCGGCTGTCGGCCACCTGCCGCAGATGATGGCGAACCGGCTCGGTGCTGCGCTCGCGGCCACGCCGGGATCTGAGATGATCGATGGCGAGATTGGTGGCGATCCGATAGAGCCAGGTATTGGGGCTCCAGCGCTCGGCGAAGGCGTGACGCTTCTCCCACACCCGCACAAAGGTGACCTGGACAATGTCCTGGGCCTCGGCCCTGTCCCCCACAATGCGAAAGGCCAACTGCATCAGCGGGCCCGTTTTGCGTTGGATCAACTGGTCGAACGCCTCTTCATCGCCGGCCTGGATGGCGCGCAAGAGGTCGCGATCCGAGACTTTGCTCCACTCGACGTGGTCGCGGCTCTTCGAATGGACGAGAAAAGGCACTGACACTCCCTCTGGCTCTTTTACGATCGGCGGCTCGACTCCGTCTAGTTGTAGCTCTCCGGATGGGCCCCATGGACCCTCATGGCGGATTATACTGACCGCCTCCGGCCACACTTTGTGAAGGACTCTACAAGCCCGCGCTCTTCCGCCCCCATGTGGCTCCTCTATCAGATCACTGCGGCGCTCACCCTGCTGGTGGCGGGACCCTTTCTCCTCTTGAGCCGTGGGCGTCACTATCTGGAGACCCTCCCCGGCCGTCTGGGCCGCTACACGGGTCCCGTCCCCGATTCACCCGTCTGGTTCCATGCCGTCTCGGTCGGTGAGGTGGGTGTCGCGGCCACCCTGGTCGAGGCGCTCCCGGCCCAGCTTCCCCTGCTCGTCACCACCATCACCCCCACCGGTCAGGAGCGGGCGCGCGCCGCCTTCAGCCAGCGGGCGGCGGTGGCCTACCTGCCATTCGACCTGGGCTTGCCTGCCCGGCGGTTTCTCGACCGCTTCTCACCCCGAGCCCTGGTTCTCGTCGAGGGCGACCTGTGGCCCCTGGTGCTGCGGCTGGTGAAACAGCGGGGGCTGCCGGTGGTGGTGGTAAACGGCCGCATCAGCGACCGTAGCTTTGGACGGATGCGCCGGGTGCGACCCCTGCTCGGTCCTCTCCTGGGTCGCGTCGACCGCTTTGGCGTCCAGACCGACGACGACCGCCGCCGGCTGACCGCTCTCGGGGTGGCCGAGGAGAAGATCACCGTCACCGGCAATCTCAAATTCGAGTCGGCGCCTCCCCGGGAGCTACCGGAGCTCGAAACCGGCCTGCGCGAGCTGGCGGGTGGCCGACCGATCTTGGTCGCCGGCTCGACCATGGGTGGCGAGGAGGAGCAGGTCCTGGATGCCTTCGCCCGGCTCGGTGGTGGCGATCGAGCGCTGCTCGTCCTGGCACCCCGCCATCCCGAGCGCATTGGCGACGTCGACAAGCTCATCCACGAGCGCGAAATCCCGATGGTCAGACGCAGCCGACTCGCCCCCGGTGCGCGGCCGGCGGTGGTGCTGCTGGATACCATGGGTGAGCTGGCTTCGATCTATCGGGTGGGCGCCGGTGCCTTTATCGGTGGCACCCTGGTCCCCACCGGCGGCCACAACCCGCTGGAGGCGGCGCGCTTTGCTCTCCCCATCGCCGTCGGACCCTCGATGGAGAACTTCCAGGAGATGGCGAGCAAATTCGACCAGGACCAGGCCTGGCAACGGGTGGCTTCGGCGGCGGAGCTGGCCGGGGTCTGGGAAGAATGGTTGAGCCATCCCGAGACGGCTGAGCGGATGGGTGCGCGGGCCGCCGAGCTGGTGAACCGCAACCAGGGGGCCCTGGAGAGGACCCTCGAGATCCTGGCACCGCTCCTCACGGCGGACACACCATGACCACCGCACTCGAGGCGCCCACGCGGCCGCACTCGCCCTGGCAGCTCTTCTACGGCGGGCTCCACGCCCTACGCCGGCGGTGGTATGCCAACCGTGCTCGTCGTCTTCCCCGTCCGGTGATCAGCATCGGCAACCTCCACTGGGGTGGTACCGGCAAGACTCCGCTGGTGACCGCCGTTGCCGCCCACCTCCGCGACCGGGGTCTGGTGCCGGCCGTCCTCTCCCGCGGCTACCGGAGCCGGGGCCAGGGGGTGCGGGTTGTCAGCGCCGGCGAAGGTCCGCTGCTGGGTCCGCTGATCGCCGGTGACGAGCCGGTGCTGCTGGCCGGCGAGCTGCCGGGAGTGGCCGTCGTGGTCAGCGCCGATCGTTTCGAAGCCGGGCGGCATGCACTGGAGCGGGTGGAGCCGACACCGGAGATCTTCGTCCTCGATGACGGCTTCTCTCACCTCAGGCTGCGGCGGGATCTGGACATCCTCACCTGTCCGGCAACCGACCCCTACGGCGGTGGCCGCCTCTTTCCCGCCGGCCGGCTGCGGGAGCCGTTGCGAGCGGTGGCCCGCGCCCAGGCCGTGGTGTTGACCGGGGCAGAGCCGGGCGCGGGCGAAGAGTTGGCCCGCAGTCTCCAGGCGTGGGGCTTTACGGGCAGCGGTTTCACCAGCAGCGTACGCCTCTTGGAGAGCCGTCTCGCCACCGGGCAGATCCTGGCACCGACGGCCCGGGTCCTGCTGGTCACCGCCATCGCCCAACCCGAAAGGTTCGAGACCGATGTCCGCACCCTCGGCTTCGACGTCGCGGGCACGATGATCTTCCCCGACCATCACGACTACCCCGAGGATGATCTCACCGAGATCGAGGTGGCTCTGGCCGACCTGGGGGCCGATGCCGTGCTCACCACCGCCAAGGACCGGGTCAAGCTCCTGGGCCGGCTCGATGTGCCGGTGGCCGAGCTGCCGATCCGGGCCGAGCCCGAGCCGGCCTTCTGGGACTGGCTGGACGATCGCGTAGATGAGCTCATTCGCAACAGCCAAGAGCTGAATGAGCTGGCAGCATTGAGTGACCTCGGTCCGCCGGGTGACCAGCGATGACGAGTGAACCGGAGCGCACAGTGGTGGTCGCCCCCAATTGGGTGGGTGACAACGTCATGGCGCTCCCCGTGCTCGAGGCGCTGGCCGCGAGCGGCAGACGGCTCACGCTCCTGGCCAAGCCTCATCTCGCCCCCCTTCTCGCTCAGGTCCCCGCAGTCGACGACGTGGTCGAGCGCAGCGAGTCGGATACCGAGACGGTAGAGCGACTTCGCCAGGCCGCCTTCGACGAGGCGGTGATTCTCCCCAACTCGTTTCGCTCGGCCTGGTTGCCCTGGCGGGCCGGGATTCCCCGTCGTTGGGGCTATCGCGGGCGCCCACTCAGTTGGAGCCTTCGCTGGCCACTGCTCGCACCCGGGGTGCGACGGCCGCGAGCCAAGGGCCGTCATCAGACCGAGGACTACCGCGAGCTCCTCGCGGCGATGGCGGTGGCGGCCCCGGCAAGCTGGACCCCGCGGCTGGAGCTGTCGCCGGCGGCGGCCGAGAAGGGCCGGGCCCTGCTGGCAAGAGCCAACCCCGCCCCTGGGAGCGGACCGCTCATCGGGCTCTTCCCCGGCGCCGAGTTTGGACCCAGCAAGCGCTGGCCCTGGCGCCGGTTCGTGGGGCTGAGTCGCGAGCTCCGACGCCGCTGGCCGGAGAGTCGGCAGCTGATCGTGGCCGGGCCAAAGGAGATCTGGCTGGCGGTGAGGGTCTACGAGGAGACCGGAAAGGTCCATCCGGTCATCGGTCCGGACCTCGATCTGGGACAACTGACCACCGTCCTGGCACAGCTCGATCTGCTGGTGAGCAACGATTCGGGTCCGATGCACCTCGCCGCCGCCCTCGGTGTCCGCTGTGTCGCGCTGTTCGGGCCGACCGATCCCGAGCGCACCGGCCCCACCGGCGACGGCCACCGGGTGCTCTACACCGACCGCTGGTGCTCGCCGTGTTTCCGGCGCCGCTGCCCACTCCTCCACCATCGGTGTCTGAAGGACCTCCAGGCGGAGGCGGTCAGCGAAGCCTGTGTGGAGAATTTGGAGATTCCCCAAAGTTGACGGCGGTAGGGGAGAATATGTACCTGTCCCCAAATTCCCACGTGTTGTCGAGCTCGAGGTCGCTCCAGTGGGTGCTCCTCGCCATCACTTCCCTGGCCATATTGGCGCGAGCCGCGTCGTCGGCGTGGGTGGGTGAGGATGCGTTGATCACCTTTCGCGTGATCGACAATTTTGTGAACGGACACGGCCTGCGCTGGAACGTCGATCAGCGTGTCCAGGTCTACACCCACCCCCTCTGGATGTTGCTGAACGCGTGCGCCTACTTCTTTACCCGAGAGGTTCCGTATACCGCGACCGCCCTTGGTCTGGGCTTTTCGCTGGCCGCGTACGGGGCGGCCGCAAGACGGCTGGTGCAGCAATCCCCGATCCTGCTCGCCGCCTTCTTCATTCCCATCGTGCTCTCCAAGTCGCTGACCCTGTATTCGACTTCGGGTTTCGAGACGTCTTTGACGCTCTTCCTACTGTCCGCGTTCTCCGTCACACTCCTCGGCTCGGGCGGGAAGCAGGGTACGCCCTGGGCTCTGCTCTCCCTGCTCGCCGCGCTCGGCTGCACGGCCCGCCTCGACAATGTCCTCCTCTACGCTCCTGCGCTGCTTGTCGTCTGCGTGGTCGGGCGGCACGAGATCCGCTGGGGGCGGTTCGTGCTCGGTCTTGCTCCGCTGTTCGCGTGGATCGGCTTCAGTCTCTTCTACTACGGTTTCGCGTACCCCAATACCGCGCCTGCGAAGCTGTCGCCGGACTTTCCGCTTGCGGGCTACGTTCGCGAGGGCCTGGGCTACGGCGTCGATCTCGCTCGGAACGACCCGGTATCGGCCGTCGCTCTCGGGCTGGGCATGCTCACGACCGTGGGCTGCATCGCCCGTCTCCGTTGCGATCCGCGGGACGCGCTCGCGGGCCGGCTCGCTGGACTCGGCGTCGGCGCGCTGCTCTATGGGCTCTACGTCGTTCGGATCGGTGGCGGCTTCCTTTCCGGTCGCTTCTGGATCCTGCCGATCTACGCCTCAGTCCTGGTCTTTGCCTTCGGGCTCCCGACCGTTATTCGGCAGCTGCGAAGTGCGCCAGTCCAAACCGCCGGCGCGATGGCGCTGGTCGCCGCGATCACCGGGCTGGCCTGCGCGGGGGCGGTGCATGTGCCAACACAGGGCCCGATCCACGAGAAATCGCTCGCGCACCTGTATCTTCGACGCGACCTCAGTTGGGCGCCGACCGAGACCGCGGTGAAATTTCGCCGTGCTGGCGAGAGGCACCGGGAGCTCGCATCCCGGGATCCAGGAAACTACGTCGGGGTGATCGACGTGATCGGGTTCGCGGGTTTTGCTGCAGGCCCGGAGGTCACGTTGATTGACGTTTACGCGCTTGCCGATCCGCTCCTCGCGCGGCTCCCGCTCGATCCCTACGCTCACTGGCGGATCGGGCACCTGCCCCGAAGAATCCCGCCCGGCTACCTGTTCGCGCGACGCACCGGGTCCCTCGACCAGCTGGAGCCCGGCATACGCGAGTATTACGCGAAGCTTTCACTGTTGACCTCGAGCCCGCTTCTCGGCTGGGAGCGCATGCGAGCGATCGTTGGGTTCAACCTGGGCCGCTACGACGCCCTCCTGGACGGAACGGAGGCCCAAGGCTCCTCCGCTTCGGATGGGAATTCGGGGACAGGTACAAATTCTTCCCTACCGCCGTCAACTTAGGTGCTTTTGGGAATTCCTCTAACCGATCTCGAAGAGAGGGTCTCCACCCTCCACCGTCTGCCCCTCGGTCACCAGGACTTTGCGCACCACACCGGCGGTCTCGGCCCGGATCTCGTTCTCCATCTTCATCGCCTCGAGCACCACCAGACCCTCACCGCTCTCGACCTCCTGGCCCTCCTCCACCAACAGGGCCACCACCCGTCCCGGCATGTAGGCGGTCACTGTGCGCGGACCCCGAGAGGCCTCTCGCGCCTCCCCCTTCTCGGCCAGATAGGTCAGCGGGTCGAGCACCTGGACCTCCTCGATGGCCCCGGGCAGCCCGATCTGGTAGCGCCCACCCGAGTTGGGTCGCACCGAGACCTCGAACTGACGCCCTTCGATCACCAGCGAGCGGACAGTGCCGCTGGTCGGCACCCGATCGACCAGGTAGGTGCGCTCGCCGATACGGACAACAGAGCCCTTGTCGTCGGACTCGATCTCGACTCGGTGCTCTTCGCCGTTGCGCAGGACGATCAGCTCCACGGCCCACTCCTCAGGGACTCGCGACGTGAGGCCTGCCGCCACCGGGGCCGCCGACCCCCACCCGCGGCCGGCAACGCCGAGTAGCGGGCCTGGCGCTCGGCATGCTCGAGGGCG
>JBAUDS010000161.1:0-4089 GCA_049678185.1 Thermoanaerobaculia bacterium | reverse complement strand
TACAAGAGGCGGGCTACGACGCCGAGGCGATCGCCGAGCTCAGCCGCTCGATCGATCTACAGACCGTTCGTCTCTCGGCGGAGGGCAGTCGAGAAGAAGGAGGGCTGGGCGGCCTCGCCCTCGCCTTCGGTCTCTTCATGATCCTCTACATGACTACCCTTATCTACGGACAACAGGTGATGCACGGTGTGCTCGAGGAGAAGAGCTCACGGGTCGTCGAGGTGGTGTTGTCGGCGGCGCAACCGATGGAGCTGATGGCCGGCAAGCTCGTCGGTATTTGCCTGATCGGTCTCACCCAGCTCGGCATCTGGCTCGGCACCGCAGCCGTCCTCACCGCGCCCGGCTTTGTCGCCGCCATGGCCTTTATGCCCGAGGGGATCACTCTCCCCACCCTCTCGCTCACCCTCGTTGCCCACTTCTTGTGTCTGTTTCTGCTGGGTTATTTCTTCTACGCCACCTTCTACGCCATGATCGGCTCGGCCTTCGACAACGTCCAGGATGCCCAACAGATGGCCGGCGTGGGGATCATCTTTGTCGTCCTCCCCTGGATCTTCTTTATCCCGGTCCTCAACGACCCGGACTCCACCCTGTCCGTGGTCACTTCCCTCATCCCGGTCTTCACACCCTTCCTCATGATGCTCCGCATCGCGGTCAAGATGCCGCCGGCCTGGCAGATCGCCCTCGGCTACTTCCTCACCCTGGCTCTGTGTATAGGGATGATCTGGCTCTGCGCCCGGGTCTACCGCACCGGCATCCTCATGTACGGCAAAAAGCCCACCTTCAAAGAGCTCTGGCGCTGGATGCGCTACGCCTGACTACTCTCGTCACGACAGGTCGGGCGGGGCGAGCGGAGCCCCTGCCACATCTGCGCCTGCCATGGAAGGCAGGGTCAGGGTATGACGGGTGACCTCGCGTCGGCGCTATTCTTTGAACCATGACTCGACATCTTTTAGCACCGTTTCTGCTGGCACTACTTGCAGCGCTGGGAGTCGGCGGCGCCGCTGGGCAGCCCGCCGCAAATCCCGAGACGGAGAGCCACTACAGCCATAAGACTCCCGGTCCCGACGGGATCGGCAAGGTGTATATGGGCCGCGAGATCTCGATCGTCATGGGCCACCGCATGCTCGAGTATTTCGAGCGTCGCGATCGGGCGCGTGACGAGCGGCCGGATCTGGTGATCGACGGCATGGAGCTCGCAAAGGACTCGGTCGTCGCCGACATCGGAGCCGGTAGCGGCTATTTCACCTTTCGTATCAGCTCGCGGGTCCCGGAGGGGAAGGTGATGGCGGTCGATATCCAGCCCGAGATGCTACAAATCCTGGAGGAGCGCTGCTCGCTCGCCGGAATCACCAACGTGGAGCCGGTCATGGGCTCGATCACCGATCCGGGGCTTCCCCGAGCGAGCGTGGATGCAGCCCTGCTGGTCGACTCCTACCACGAGTTCTCGCACCCACGAGAGATGATGGAGCATCTCTTTATGGCGATGAAGCCCGGCGGGCGCGTCTACCTCATCGAGTACCGTGGGGAAGATCCCGAGGTGGCGGCACCGGCGCTCCACAAGATGACCGAAGCGCAGGCCCGCAAGGAGCTCGAGGACGTCGGCTTCGAATGGGTCGAGAACCGCACCTCCTGCCGACCCAACACTTTCTGGTGTTCGCGCGGCCCAGCGGAGAAGGATAAAGGATAGGCGGGTTAGCAATGTTCGCAGGTTGCGGGTGAGCGCGTGATCCAGCTCTTGAGAATCAGTGCCGCGCAGCCGACACCTGGGCTGACCGTCAGGGCGTCCTCGCCGCAGTTCCTCACACAGGCGCCACACTCGATGCAGAGATCGGGCTCGAGGAGCTCGACCGCGCCCTTCAAGGGGCCAAAGACCGGGTGCGGACAGACCTGGAGGCACATCCGGCAGCCGTTGCACTTGGCCGGGTCGAGCCGGATGGTGGTGACACCCTCGATGTAGGCGAGTCGAGTCAAGGCTTCAGCCCACGAACAAACTCACGATACCGATGCCCAGGGCAATACCGAGGGCTCCGACGTGGAACGGCAGCGCCCGTCTCATCTCCCACTCCACACCCGATGGGGAGGTGAATGTCGTGGCGCCGGTGAACTGCATGGCGAAGAAGGACGCCGCCACGGTGCCGAGCACGAAAACCTGAAACTTGCCGGCCGTCGTGTACGCGTCGGGCATGAAAAAAACCGTTACGCCCACAACGACGGCTCCCAGCAGGGCCCCTTTGAGCGAGAATGCTCGCCCCGGAATCCAGGGCAGAAGGAGCGGGACGAGCACCGTACCCGTTAGCAGGCCCGCCAGAACCGGAGTGCCCTTTTGGACCACGGTCCCCAGTCGCTCGAAGATCGATCCACCGCCCAACAACACCGACAACAAGAGAGCGATCGGGACTACCCATTTGAGGACAGTGGCCACCTCGACTCCGACCAGTTCCGCTCGCTCTCCCAGCGTGAAGGTCACCCGACGCATGTCGTCGGTGGCCCGCATACCCGAGTCCAGGAACGCCCCGAGGTCGCGCGCCCGCACCGGTCCCCAGACCACCCTGAAGCCAGAGCCACGGCGCACCGCATCGGCGGCGACACCCGTGGCACCGAGCTGGGGCACGATGAGTTTGCGGTGCGAGACGACTTCAGCCAGTCCGGTGGATTGCACCCGTCGCACGAGCTCGTCGGTGCCAAAGCTGCCCTTGCCCGCGGCACACCAGACGTTGACACCCTTGGTGTCGAGCACCAGGATCCAGGCCTCGAGGCCTTCCAGCCCCGCGCGTAGCGAGTCGAAGCTCAGTTTGTAGTTGGCGGTCACCAGGACAGGTGACTCCTGGTCCGGTGACCCCACCCGGTAGAGACCGGGCTCGACACGATAGCGCTTGCGGCCGAGACCCCAGCGCACCCGCCAGCGGCCAAGCCGGTCACCGACTCCGAGGCGGGTGCTGACGGTGGGGATCGTGCGGGCGTTCATCACACCCCATGCTACCGCCGAAAGTGGCCGATCTCCTATCTACCACTGCGCTTCGGTGAGGTAGCGGGCGATCAAGCTGTAGATGTGGAGCCGGGTGCCGTCCCCTTCTTTGATCGAGTGGGTGCGATTCGGGTAGACCATCATGTCGAACGGTTTGCCAAGCTCGATGAGGCGGTTCACCAGTCGCTCGGTACCCTGATAGTGGACGTTGTCGTCGGCGGTGCCGTGGATGAGCAGGAGACGACCCTCCAGCCCCTCGGCGAAGTGGATAGGGGACCCGAGCCGATACCCCTCTTCGTTTTCTTCGGGCAGCCCCATATAGCGTTCCTGGTAGATGGTGTCGTAGAGGGTCTGATCGGGTACCGGCGCCACCGCGACCCCCACCTTGAAGACTTCGGGGAAGCGGAACATACAGTTCAGGGTGTTCGAGCCGCCACCGCTCCACCCCCAGACGGCCACCCGGTTCGGGTCGACAAACGAGTGCTTCTTGGCCAGCGCTCGGACCGCTGCTGCCTGATCCCGGGACGAAAGATCGCCGACCGCCCCATAGACGATTCTTCGCCAGGCTGCACCCTTGGGTGCCGGTGTACCCCGGTTGTCGAAGCTGACCACCACAAACCCCTCGTCGGCGATCGCCCGATGAAAGAGCATGCGCTCGCCCCCCCACTGATCCACCACTGTTGTTCCGGCCGGCTCGCCGTAGACAAATACAAGCAGGGGATATTTCATGGCGGGATCGAAGTCTCGTGGCTTGAGCATCCAGGAGTCGAGAAACACGCCCTCCTCCACCTCCGTCTGGAAGAACTCCACGGGGGACTCGACCAGGTCGGTCAATTTGCCTCGCAGTTCGGCGTTGTCGACGAGAATCCGAACGATCTGGTGCTCGGGCAGACGGACGAGATCGACAACCGGTGGTTTGTCGAACCTCGAGTAGGTGTGAAAAGCAAACTTCCCGTCGGGGGAGAGATCGTAGCTGTGGGTGCCGGGTTGGTCGGCCGGTGTCAGCCTTTCGGGGGTCCCCGTGCCGTCGACCTGATCACGATAGAGATATTTCTGGGTGGCGTTGTCGGGTGAAGCGATGAAATAGAGCCACTCCTGCGAGTCGTCCATCCCCACCACACTCA
>JBAUDS010000160.1:0-5010 GCA_049678185.1 Thermoanaerobaculia bacterium | reverse complement strand
CGGTCACCAGCAGCTTGATCCAGTCGCTGCCGTACTTGACCTCCTGGCGTATCGCCCGGCGAACCTCGTCGACACCGTCGACGATAAGACCATCCGCGATCAGGCTCTGCTCGGGCGACATGAAGTTAATGTCGCCGCCACCGCCCGTGATCGAAATGTAGTGACCAGCCACAGCGATTCTGGGGCCCTGGAAGAGACCGCCGTCGATGGCTCGTTTGACGTCGACGGGTGCATAAAAAACGTCTGCTTCACCGACGATTCGCAGAGAGGTCCAGCCCGCCTCGAGACCTCTTTGCATCGCTGCCAGACCTCTGAGCGCCTTGTAGGCCGAGGACCGCTTGAGATGATCGATCTGATAGTCGTCCCCCAACATCAGGGGATGGACATGGGTATCGATCAGACCAGGAAGCAGGGTGGCGGAGCCCAGGTCGATGATGCGGGTGCCCGACGGAATAATCGCCCGCCCACCCACAGCGGTAATGGTGTCGCCCTCTACCAGGACGACAGCATCCGTGCTGGCCTGACTCGCCAGGCCATCGATCAGTCGACCACCTACGATGGCAACCTTCTCGACAGGTTCCGCTCCTGCCATCAAATGCGGCACCAGGAGAACCAAGGATAAGAGAACTGCCACAGATCTGGTTGTCTTCATTGTCCCCTCCTGCCGGCCGTCAACCTGCCCGGCTATGTTTCCCTGGCAGGATCCTACTAGACCCGGGGGCCCCGTCCCCGCCCAAACCAATCTCCCTCCCGCCAACAGTCGTAGGTTCAGATAGTGCGACGCCACCGGAGGCGCGAAAGATGTCCACAGCCGTCGGATCACATCCCCTGCCATCGATTCGGGAGAGTCACTGGATCCGAATCGCCGGCTGGCTCATCATCCTTTCCCTGGTGCCGGCATTCGTTGTGGCCTCCACCTCACCAAAGCTGGAGCTGGCCCTGTTCGATCGCGTCCGACTCTCCCCGACGATGTTGGGCGAAATGGAGGGCGAGGTCCAACGAGTCCTGGTCGCCAGAGTGGTCGAGATCCATTGGCTGGCTGCGAAAAACAACCTGGTGAGTTATTCGCCTCGGCGGGAGATACAGGTAATCCTCTCGCCCTCGCTCCCCGAGGCGTGGGGCTATGACGAGTCGGTCATGGGGGCCGTCCTCGCCCCCAGGCGGGAGCAGCCGGGTGGGGTGATCGTTGTCTTTCCTGCCCGAGTGGCCCAGGTCGTGGGTGCCCGACAGTACAAGAACTTCTCCGATCGATTGCCACGAGATTCGCGCCTGGCAAGAGCTCTCGGCCGGGTCATCGCCCACGAGATCATTCACGTGGTGGCTCCGGAGCACGGACATGGCGACGACGGGATCATGCACGCCAGCCAGAGCCACGCCAGCCTGCTCGAGCCCGAACCCAGAGTGGACACCGTCTGCTCGGCAGCATTTCAGACCCGCCTGCCCGAGTACCTGGCGAGGCTCGGCCTGCCCGCACCGACCACTTTCTCGGCCTACGAGAGGCCTGCGATCTCGACTCCCGAATAGCTACTATTGGCTGCCGTCTTCCAGGCAGGGCCAGGAGAGTGCGGCCAGCCGGTGTGCCGTTTCCTCGGCGACCTCGGGTTTCTCCTGCAAGCGAGCTGCCGTGGCGAGCCCCTCGAGGGCCCGGTGGTCGTAGGGGGAGAACTCCAGTAGACGCTCGAACCAGGCAGATGCCGCCGCAGCGTCCCCCATGCTCAGACAGGCCTCCCCGGCCTCCAGATAGTCCTCGTGGGTTGCCGTTCCCTGCTCCACCAGCTTGGCGTATGTCTGGACACCTTTCCCCGGATCCCCTTGCGCAACCGCGTCTCGGGCGTCGATGCGGAGCGCATGCGCCTGATTTTGAACGAGCCACTCCGCGTCCTCCTTTTCCTTGAGCTCGCGGAATCGCTCCATGGCGGCTTGTCCCTCCTCCTGTCGACCCGCCCGCAGATAGATCTGCCCCAGGTTGTAGTACACCTGGGTGTGCGTCGGGGCAACCTCGACGAGCCGCTCGAAGTACCGCCCGGCCGAATCCAGTTCGTTGTCGCGCAGGCTCATCACCCCCAGGCTGTACAGGGTATTCACGTTCTCCGGGTGCGCTTCGACGTGTCTTTCCAGCAAATCCTTTAGAGCCTTGTAGTCGTCGGTGGTCAGCGACGAGACCACAAAAGAGGCCAGCGTCTCGGCTGCGCTGGGATCGAGCTCGAGCGCTTGGCTGTAGGCGGCGATGGCTTCCGCAACTTCCAGCCGGCCGAAATGGAGGTCACCGAGCAGCTGGTAGACCGAGCTCTCCCGAACCCCCAGCGCGATCGCCTGCCGGCAGGCCTCGATAGCCGCCTCGGTCTGCCCGCTTCCCGCCAGACCGGCAGCCAGCAAGTGATGAAGCGACCCATCCTCGGGCATGGATGAGAGGGCTCTTCTCGCCAGGCAGGTGGCGAGATCGTCGGCGCCCATGGCGTGAGCTGTCTGCGCGGCCCGCGCCTGCAGCAACCCAACCCCGGGCAGCCACTCCATGAGCTGCTCGTACCCGGCCAGAGCGGTCCAGTAGTCGTCGCTCTGCTCGGCGGCTTCGATTAGAACGAGACGAGCAGGTACGTGATAGGGCCGCCTGGCCACGATCTCGGCGGCCAGACGCGTGGCTGTCTCGATCTCCCCCCACCCAAGCGTGCGCGAGGCCCGCAGGAACCTTCTCCCCAACTCGGGGAAGGCTTCGGGCCAGATCGTCTCCGCACCTTCACCCAATGCCTGCGCCAGGAGGAGACCCGGAACGGGGTCGCGGTCATCCATATCGACGGCGACCCGCAACGGTGCCTCGGCGCCAACGCGCTCCCCCTGACGGAGATGATGGACACCCAGAGCCAGATAGGCATGTGGCAGCTCGGGATGTCGACCAACGGCGCTGTTCAGCTCGGCTTCCTGGCGGGTCGTCTTCTGCTCATCGATGGCGAGCAGAATCAACGCGGCCGCCGTTGCCGCCTCTTCGCTGGCTTCCTCCGAACTGCTCACCGCCTGCAGGACAGTTCGGGCCTCGCCGTCCCGCTCGAGCAGGACGAGCACCTCTCCGAGCAGCAGACCGGCATCTCCGAGCGCACCGGGTAGCGCCACCGCCGTCTGCAGATCGACGAGCGCCGCTTCTACTTCATCAAGGAAGAGTGATGCCCTGGCCCGCCCCTCGAGGGCCGGTGCAAAACGGGGCGCCTTCTCCACCGCATGGTTGAAGGATGTCCGCGCTGCGGCCGGTCGATTGGTGAGCAGCTCCACCCGGCCCAGCAGGTTCCACGCCATAAAAGCCCGTGGCACCTGCGAGTCCGCGGCCACCTCGAGATGCGCCTCCGCCTCCTCCAGGTCCCCGCGCTCGAGCGCCAGGCGGCCGAGCTGCAAATGGGCGGCGCCGTTATCCGGATCGATCTCGAGGACTTGCTCCAGAACCGTCCGCGCCTCGGCGGCCTTTCCCGCCCGCAACAGCGCCAAGGCCTCCCCCACCAGGTCCTGGGGCGACGCGGGCTGTGCGGAGGCCGACACCGCCACCAACAGCTGCGAGCAGAGAGCCAGACTGACCAGAGTGAAGCGAGCTGAACGCATCGGTCCAGTGAGAGCCTACCCGGTCCGGCTGGTCCTTGTGTCCGGGCGTGGTCAGAAAGCCCTCTGCCACGACCACAGCCCGGCGTCTAGGTGTCGCGACCGCCGAGCAGGACCTCCTGGAGCTCGTCGAGCTCCTCCCAGCGACCCTCCGCCGCCAGTCTTGCTTGATCGGGCCAGCTCTTGGGGTCGTGAATGCGGTAGTGCTCACCGGCCCTGGAAAGGATCTTTCTGAGCCTGTCCAACGGTGCCTCGGCCAGCTCGTCCCAGGTATATATCTCGTCGTTGTTGAGAAGCTTCTCGATCTTGGGTCCGATGCCCTCGATCCGCTTGAGGTCGTCCCGCTTCACAGGCCCGCCCGCGGCGACAGCAGCAGCAAGTCGACTCTCCCAGGACTCCTCCAGCTCGGACATCTTGTTGTGACAGACCAGCGCGCGCAGCGCCCAGCCGATGAGAAAGCCGAGAAGCGCCGCGAGTATCAGGCAAAGCAGCATTTGACCGATCAGAAATGACATGACTCAGTTCTCCTTCAGAGCGTGGAACTCGGTTCTGCGATTTAGTTGCTGTCCCTCGGGCGTGGCGTTCGAGGCAATCGGGCGGGTCGGCCC
This sequence comes from Thermoanaerobaculia bacterium, assembly GCA_049678185.1. GTDB lineage: Bacteria > Acidobacteriota > Thermoanaerobaculia > Multivoradales > JAHEKO01 > M0029. Next base: position 823 of record JBAUDS010000160.1, on the reverse strand, counting down.
GTAGCCCACGACCTCGAAGCGGTCGGGATCGAGCCCCGCCGCGACGAAATAGTCTCTGACCGACCCTGCACGGTGAGTGCTGAGCTCGAGGTTGTACTCCAGAGTCTGACGGGAATCGGTATGGCCTGAGATTTCCACGCGACCGGGTGCGGCCTTCAGGATCTCCACGACGAGATCCAATACCCGGCGCCCCTCTGCCGTCAGCTCGGCACTATCGGTGGCAAACTCCACGTACTCGACTAGTAGCAGAGTGTCGAGACTCGACTGCAGCGTTTCGCGCTGATCTGCGGGCTCACGAACGGTCAGCCGATCCACGATCTCGTACCCGGGAAAGACGGTGGCGGCACCACCCAGGATACGATTCTTGGTCAACTCGCTAACCACGGTACCGGTGATGACCGCACGACCCTCCGAAAGCTCGACCTCGAGATCCTTGCGATAGTGATGGAGGCCGGCCAGGGCCGGATCGAAGGAATCAGGCCACACATCGAAGGTGCGGTTGGGATCGACTTCGAGCTCGTCTATCACGTTTTCGCTGCCCCACAAGGCCACGGCCTCGTCGACGATGACGGAGCGAGCAGCCGCGGTCGGCACCGTGCCCCACAGAGTTACGTCGCCATAGTGAGTCCGAAAGCCGAGAACACCGACTCCCCCGATCTCGAGGCGGTTGTTTACAACCCGGATACCCGGAATCGCCCCGATGCAGACCTCGATACCATCACCGATTACGGGTGACGCCACGCTGCCGGTCAACGTCGCGTCACGGCCGGACACCGTCAGCAACTCGCCGTCCACACCCGCGTCAGACAGGCATGCGAGGGCC
>JBAUDS010000159.1:0-7031 GCA_049678185.1 Thermoanaerobaculia bacterium | reverse complement strand
CCATCCAGATTGAGAGCGTAGGTCGGTCGTCCCGCCAGCAGCGAGAGGTGGCGATCCAGCCAGCGCATGGCCCCCACCATGTGATCCTCCTCGGCACCGGTCGACAGGAAGATCGCCTCGACGTCGGCCGGCAGCTCGCCCGGTAGGACCCTCGCCAGCTCCATCAGGACGCCCACCGAACCGGCGTTGTCGACCCCTCCCGGTGACCGGTTGCCGTTGTGCAGGGTAGAGAGGGTGGCCAGTGAGGCCGCGGCCAAACCACCCAGGAGCGGACCCAGCCACGAGGGGCCACCGACCTGCCCCATCGCCAGACCGACAATCAACAGAACCGCCAGGCTGGCGCCGGAAAGAAGCGTGAGGATGGTGAGACCGGCACGATAGGGCAGCGGCAGGTTCTGGGACTTACTGTCGTGATGGGCGACAAAGATAAGCGACAGACGCGGCTGCCGCGGACCCGTGCGGCCGATGACATTGGCGGTGCGGGTCGAGCCCTCCCGGGAATAGAGTCTCTCCAGCCAGGGCGACCAGACCAGGAGTGTCCCCCCGGCCAGCAGCGCCAGAGCCAGACAGGAGGCGGCGATCTGCGGTTGTGGCTGGGCGAGGATTCCGGCAATGGCCACCAGCAGACCGGTACCCAAAAGCAGCCAGCGCAGGGCCCGAAAGGCGGCACCGATGTCGTAGGTGAACTCTTCGCAGCTGACCTCGAGCCCCGCCTCGCGCAGCCAACCGGCCACCATCTCGATAGCGCGGACATCGCCCTCGCTTCCCGAGCAGCGGGGGAAAGCCAGGGCGCTCGCTTCGCTTTGGATGCGCTCGCCGTTCACTCTCACCGGATCACCGGCTGGCGGCCATCACCTGGCTGGGGGAAGCTGCGCTTGAGGAAGACCGAGCTCCAGGGCGATCGCCCGCGCCTTTGCCTGGATCTTGCGAAGATTGACGGGTCCCAAACGCAAGAAATGCTTCTCGGCGTCGCTTAGCCCTTCCAGCTTCGGATCGGCAAACTCGAAGCTGGAGACCTTGGGCACGAGCTCGATCTGGCCGTCGACCACGGGTGTGCGCAACAGGGTGTCGACCGCCTCGAGCAGGGCCTCGTCGAAGTCCTTGTTCGGATAGCCAAGCTCCCGGTAGGCCTCCTGCAGCAGGGGCTTGACCGAGCGGTAGAGATTGGCGGTGCCGCGCACATCGACGGAGGAGATTACATCCGCGATCTTGTCGTAGCGCTCATAGGCGGAGTCATCTACATAGACCTTCGACTGTGCCTCACGCGTGCCAAAGCCCTTCTCAGGCTCCAAAAACTCCAGATGAGTACGAGGACTGACTCCCTCGGCCACGTTGTCTACCACCACGACAAATCGTCGTATCAGGTCGTCGGTGGCCAGCCACGCAAAAAGCTCCGGGTGAGCCGAGAGCTGCGCCACCACCGCCCGCATCCACTCGTCGCTGTCCGCAAGCGAGGGGAGGTCCACCGGCGCTGTCGCCGCCGGCACCTCACCCTCGGGGGCCGGCGCTTCGACCGCCGGTGCAGCCTCTTCGACCGGCTCGGGTGCCCCCCGTTGTTGGCTCCATCGCCAGATGAAAAAGCCGAGCACAGCCAGCACGACCACCCCTACGGCAATCGCAATCGGCCCGGTGAGTGGCCCTCGCTTTTGGCTCTCCTCGGTCGGTTCCAGATCGAAGTCCTGCAGCTCGCTCATCTATCAATCCCTTTCCAAACGCGCCTCGATTCCCTCCATTCTAAACGCAATAGGCTTCCGCGTGGCGTGCCTTCGATAGACTTCTGCGGAGATCTTGAATATGCGTAGGATCCGGCTTGGTCGCACCGACACCGAAGTCTCCGCCATCTCCGTCGGCACCTGGGGTCACGGCGGCGCCAAGACCGTGCGGGGCCACCCCGTGGGCTGGTCCGGCCACGATGACCGGCAGGCCGCTGGGGCTCTGCGACGCGCCCACGGGCTGGGACTGAACCACTGGGATACCGCCGATGTCTACGGGGACGGCCAGGCGGAGTCGCTAATCAGCACTCTTTGGGACGAAATCCCTCGCGACGAGGTCTTTCTTGCCACCAAGGTGGGCTGGGACCCCGGTCCCCACCGCCACTTCTACGACCCGCAACAGATCCGCCGGCAACTGGTGAGGTCGCTCTCCCTGCTCCGCACCGATCGGATCGATCTCTACTATTTCCACCACTGCAACTTCGGCCCCGAGGACAGATATCTGGACGACGCCATCGAGCTCTTCCACCGCTTTCGAGACGAAGGCAAGATCCGCTTTATCGGTCTCTCCGATTGGAAGGCATCGAAGATCGTCCGTTATGCCCCGCGGGTCGACCCCGACGTCGTCCAGCCCTACCGCAACGTCGTCGATGACACCTACCGATCGAGCGGGCTCGAGGACTGGGTCAAGTCTCACGACACGGGCGTGGCCTTCTTCTCACCTTTGAAGCACGGCCTGCTCATGGGCAAGTACGACCAGCCACCCGACTTTGGCGAGGGTGACCACCGGTCAAGTATCAAGGCGTTCAAGAACCCCGAGGCGCTGGCCCGCTACCGGCGATGCCGAGAAGAGCTGGAAAGTAGGTTTGCCAGGGAGCCCGAGCCTGTTCTCCATGCTCTGGTCGGGGCCCTGCTTTCAGACACTCCCACCGGGTGTGCGCTCGTCGGCCTGCGCCGACCCGAGCACGCGGTGGCGGCCGCCGCCGCGGGTGAGCTCTTGAGCAGCGAAGACGCGAGGTGGGTCCGAGAGCTCTACAACTAACAGTCCGTTGCAGATCTATCGACTGTCGCGGATCAGCCAGTCGGGAAGCTCGACCTCCGCCGACTTCTCCCAGGCGGTCAAAAACAAGCTGGCTGTAAAGCGCACCGCCGCACGATACCGTTGGGCAGTGAAGACTCTCACCGCGGGTGCCAGGCGGCTCTCCCCGTCCTCGATCTCGGGCAGCAGCGGTTCGAGATCGTAGACCGTATCCACCAGGGCGTGACTGTCGTCGAACTCTCGGCTCACGGCCGGCATGAATTTGTCGTAGACGTCCAACTCCAGCCCCTCGACCGCCTCGGCCCGATCGAATCCGCCCCGTTCGAAAAGCACATCCACCTGGTGGTGGAAGCCGGTATGGGGGGACGAGCCATCGGGGTTGGCGCGGCCATTGTGATGGATGGTCGTGTGCAGAGGTGAACAAAGGTCCTCGGCGTAGTGCGCCAGCAAGCCGGCATAGACCAGCGCTTTCGCCTGAATGTCCGGATTGTGCGGCCAGCGGCGGTGCTCGGCGAAGGCCATGGTCAGGCGCTGCGCACCTTCGACGATCGAATAGGGCAAGGTCCCTGTCTGGGCCGGCCCGAATTCCTCCCCCTCTGCTCCTGGCTCGGAGCCCAGCCAGGTCGCCAGCTGGATGAGGTCGTATCGCGTGGGTGGGAAGGGACGACCACCCAAAAGCTCTACGTCGAGGTAGTGCTCGGGAAACTCCTCCGCCAGCAGCTCCGGAAAGCCACGCGCTTTCGCCAGATCGGGATCGATCGAGCTATGAGCGATGGTCTCGGCAGCGTCACGAAAGAAGCGCGGCACGCTGGCGGGAAGGGCTTCCACCGCTGCTTCGGTGGCGATGCGATGTCCCTGTGTGTGCCAGGCCCAACAGCTTGGCGTCATCAGCAACAGATACGCCACAGCAAGAAATGTCGATCTCACTTCGGCCCCTCCTTTGGTCAAGATCGAGTCGGCAGGCTAGCACAGTCGCATCCGTGTGCCACGCGCCATCGAAACATACCCGCTCCCCCGCTCGTACTGACTGGTGGGAACGGCAAATTCCATTCTTGTCCTGCTAAACCGAATGACGACAAGCGTCATCCAACCACCAAGATTGCCAAATTTCCGAGCCGACTATTTCGACAAAAACCGGGAGGAAGCCGAGATGAGACAACCCTCGACCACACTGTTGACTGTTCTGGCTGCCGCTCTTCTGTGCGCCATTCCGGCCGGCGCCACGACTCTCGAGGAGACCCTCGATCAGACCTACTCGTTCCAGCCCGGCGACACCCTGGCGCTGAGCAACACCAACGGCAGCGTGTCCATCGGCACCTGGGATCGATCCGAGATCCGGGTCGAGGCGGTGAAGAAAGTCCGCCATGGCGACGAAGATCGAGCACAAGAGGTGATGGACAACCTCCTGATCGAGATCGAGCAGTCGGCGGGCCGGATCGACATCGAGACCCGGTACCCGAAGTTTGGTGACAGCTGGCTTTCAGGGTGGAACGTCTCGGCCAATGTGGAGTACACGATCACCGTCCCCGAGCAGGCGGATCTCGACGTCTCTACCGTCAACGGCAAAGTGGCTGTGGTCGGAGTGAGAGGCCGGCTGGATGTGCGGACCACCAACGGCGGCATTCGGCTCGACGATGCCGGCGGTACGGTGCAGGCCAGGACCACAAACGGCGGCATCGATGCCGAGCTGCGTCAGATTGACGCTGGCGAGGACTTGAGCTTCCGTACCACCAACGGCGGCATCACGGTCAGCCTGCCGGAGGAGATCCAGGCCGACCTCACCGCCCGCACGACCAACGGCTCCATCAAGACCGACTTCCCGGTAGAGGTAGTAGGCAAGATGAGTCGAACCCGGATCGACGGGGAGATCAATGGCGGCGGGGGCAAGCTCGATCTCAAGACCACCAACGGCGGCATCAAGATCCGCAAGAGTTAGCAGTCCGTGGTAGAAGTCCCGCGGGTCGCGACTTCGACCACGGACTGCTCGCCAGCCACAGGCTGCTGGAGCTTCTGCCTGAAGCTCAGATGGAGCGCGATGATCAGCGCGGCAAGGGCCGGTCTGTAGGCTCCCGAGCCCCGTCGATCAGTCGCCGTTAGCCCCATTTCTGCCCATTGGAATGCTGCATTGCCCTGGTTTCCGCCCTTGTCTATACTGCAGGCCGGTTACCCGGGTCGATCATGACTGCCGAATCCCCTTCTCTGCCCGCGACAGAAGACGCCGTTGATGAGAGTCGGGGACTGTTCTCGGAGATTCTAGCCGGCCAGGGTCGGATCCTGAGTCTGATCGCTGCCGGCCACCACATCAGTCGTGTTCTGGACGAATTCTGTGGCGTGGTGGAGACATCGATCCCGGGTACTCGCTGTTGCGTGATGATGTTCAATCCGGCGCAGTGCTCTCTGAGCCTCGGGGCGGGGCCGCGCCTGCCGTCGGGTTTCCGTAGCGAGCTCCAAGGTTTGAGCGTGGGGCTGGCGCCCGGATCGTGCAGCGCCGCGGTTCATCGCGACGAGCCGGTCATCTCAGCCGACATCGAGAGCGATCCTTTGTGGGAGGGACTTCGCGAAAAGGCGCTCGAACACAACTTGAAAGCCTGTTGGTCGGTTCCAATTCGCAGCGTCAAATGGGCCGAAGGGCCGGATGAAGAGGACCAGGTCCGCGTCCTCGGGACCGTGGCCTTCTACCACGACTCGCCGCGAGAAGCCGAGGCTACCGATTTGGAGCTCTTGGAGATTGCGGCCACCCTGGCCGGTCTGGCGCTGATGTCGGTAAAGGTGCACGAAAAGGTCGAAGAACAGGACCTCTACGACGTCCTTACCAGCCTGCCCAATCGAAGACTCTTCACGCAGGAGCTGCGCAACAAGGTCAGCGGCATGAGTCCGCACGAGGACAAGCTCGGGGTTCTGCTGCTGGACATCGATCACTTCAAGGAGGTCAACGACACCTTCGGCTACGCTGTCGGCGACTTTCTGCTCCGCAGTGTCGCCGAGCGGATGGCCACTACCCGCAAGGGTGCCGACCTGGTGGCTCGCTTTGGCGACGACGAGTTCATCTTCATGGTCTCCGACTTCTCGAGCAACGATCACTTCAAGGAGATCGCTACCGAGATCCTGGCGGCGGTATCCGAGCCGCACGATTTCAGCGGACAGCAGCTGGCCATCACCGCCAGCCTTGGCGCCAGCCTCTATCCGTGGGATGGCGAAGATGCCCAGACCTTGATGCGCAATGCCGAGAATGCGCTCCAGGCCGCCAAGAGACAAGGACGAAATCGACTTCGCCTCTACGCGCCGACCATGGGTGTCAACGCCTTCGAGAAGCTACAGCTCAAGATGGCCCTCAGCTACGCCGCCGAAAACGACGAGCTCGAGCTTCTCTATCAACCCAAGGTCGCCAGCGAGTCGGGCGAGATCATCGGCGCCGAAGCGCTGACCTACTGGAACCACCCGGGCCAGGGTCGCTTGTCGCCGGCGAAGTTCATTCCCCTGGCAGAGGAGACCGGCCTCATCCTGCCGATCGGGACCTGGATCCTCAACGCCGCTTGCCACCAGGCCAAAGCCTGGCGCAGCGCCGGCTTCCGTGACTTTACGGTGGCGGTCAACATCTCCCCACACCAATTCCGCGAGCGCACCTTTGTGGACACCGTGGCGACCATTCTCGAGCGAGTCAATCTCGAGCCCGAGGCGCTGGAGCTCGAGATCACCGAGACGGTGGCGATGACCGAAGTGGAAAAGACGATGGAGCGGCTGACCGAGCTCCGCGCTCTGGGTCTCACCATCTCGATCGACGACTTCGGCACCGGCTATTCGTCACTGGCCTATCTCAAGAGATTTCCCATTCACATTTTGAAGATCGACCGCTCATTTGTTCACAACCTGCCGGGTGACAAGGAGAACAGGGCGATCACCAAGGCCGTTATCGCCCTCGCCCACTATCTCGACCTGCACCTGGTCGCCGAGGGCGTGGAGAACATCGAGCAGGCCGACTTCCTGGCGCGCGAAGGTTGTCAGTACCTCCAGGGGTACTACTTCAGCATGCCGATTTCCAGCCGGGACTTCACTCAGATCCTGAGCGCCGGGATCGGCAAGGAACAGGGCAAGTCGTTCATCAACAAGCCGAGAATCATCCAGCGCTAGTGGGAGCCCGTCCGAGTAACCCACGTAGCTGCGCGCATGGGGATTGCGAGATGCAGACAAGGCGCGAGGAGGAGTCGATGCGGTGTCATCGTCGACGACGAGCAACGCCGTATGCAGCCGCAACCCCCATGCGCCCGAAGGGTTACGGGCGG
>JBAUDS010000158.1:0-27892 GCA_049678185.1 Thermoanaerobaculia bacterium | reverse complement strand
CCGAAGGCGCCGGCTATGCTGATGTGGGGCTCAAGACGGCCATCGACCAGGGAATCATCCCCGGACCTCGCATGCTGGTGTCGACCCGGGCCATCGTGGCCACCGGCAGCTACGGTCCGAAGGGGTTTGCGCCGAGCTTCGAGGTGCCCCTCGGTGCCGAGACGGCCGACGGGGTCGATGAGCTCGTGCGGGTCGTGAGGGACCAGATCGGGAAAGGCGCAGACTGGATCAAGATCTACGCCGACTACCGCTGGGGGCCGGCAGGCGAAGCGCGACCGACCTTTTCCTCGGCGGAGCTCGAGCTGGTCGTGCAAACGGCCGCGAGCAGCGGTCGGCCGGTTGTCGCTCACGCCGCGACAGCCGAAGGGATGCGGCGAGCCACCCTGGCAGGAGTCGAGACCATCGAGCACGGAAGTGGCGGGGCGGTGGAGGTCTTTCGGCTCATGGCCGAGCATGGGGTGATCCTTTGCCCGACGCTCGCGGCAGGCGAGGCGGTTGCCAGCTATGCCGGCTGGGTGAAGGGTGAAAGCCCCGAACCTGACCGTGTAAGTGGGCAAAAGGCAAGCTTTGGAGCCGCCCTGGAGGCCGGTGTGACGATCTGTGCAGGCAGCGACGCCGGCGTCTTCACCCACGGCGAAAACTGGCGCGAGCTCGAGCTCATGGTGGAGTATGGAATGAGCCCGCTCGCAGCACTACGAGCAGCCACCTCGGTCAATGCACGGATGCTCCACCTCGAGAACGAGATCGGATCCATCCGTCCGGGGATGCTCGCCGACCTCGTGGCCGTCGACGGCGACCCGACGTCGGATATTTCGGCCCTGCGCCGGGTGCGCCTGGTGATGAAGGGCGGCCGGCTCTACTCCTCTCCGGTTTCGAGATCCGCAAACGGGAAGTAGTCGAGCACGTCTACTCCTGGCAAGAGATAATCACGCTATTCTTGATTGGGGAGCCCATCGATGAGTGGAAAGGTCTGGCGTTGGATCGCAATTTTGGCATTCGTTGCTTCTGTCGTGGTGGCCCTGCGCCTCATTGGGCCCGCGGTACCCAATGAGATCCGCATGTTGACGGGACCCGAGGACTCGGCTTTCTACGCTAACGGGTTGCGGTACAAAGAAATTCTTGGCCGCCACGGCGTTACGGTTCACCTGGAAGAGACCGCCGGCAGCGTCGAGAATCTGGCTGGCCTTGCGGAGGCGGAAGTGCCTACAGCCGCGTACGTCTGGGGCCTCCCAGCCGCCGACAGAGGCAAGCCAGCACCAGAAGGTGTTGAATCCCTGGGAACAATGTCTCTGCAGCCACTGTGGATCTTTGCCGGCAAGGATGCGGACCTGACTAGACTGAGAGACCTCAGTGGCTCGAAAATCGATGCAGGTGAAGAACGCAGCGACTCACGAGTGCTGGCGCTTTTCCTCATGGAGGAGGAGGGCATCGGCGACGATGTGGAATTTGCCCAAACCGACGCTCTCACACCCGGCCAGGCCCTGGGCGCGATACAGAGCAACCAGGTCGCCGCAATCATTGCCGTAGGGGAACCGGATTCACCGCTCATTGACGGTCTGCTGCGTTCGCCCGAGCTCCAGGTCCTCTCTATTCGTCGAGCCGACGCTTTCTCGATGCAGTATCGGGCTCTGCAGCAAGTGCGATTCCCCGAGGGTGCGCACGATCTAAAAGACAACATCCCGGACCACGACCTGCAACTGCTGGCCGCGCGCGCGCAGCTCGTGGTGTCAGATCAATTCCCGCCGGCACTGGCCGATTTGCTGCTGCAAGCGGCTTCGGAAATCCACCGAGATGCGACGCCGTTCTCGGCCAGGGGGGAGTTTCCGAACCCGGAATCGGCTGCTCTTCCCCTGAGCCGGGCAGCAGACAACTTCTACACCAATGGTCCGCCAAAACTACAGAAGGTCCTGCCGTTCCGACTGGCCACCTTGATCAATCGTTTTCTTACGGCCGTAGTCGCCTTCGCCTCCGCGGCGGTTGGGATCTTCAAGGTCGTGCCGGCCCTCATAAGTCTGCCATTCAAGAGAGGCGTCAGACGCTCATACCGCGAGCTCGACGCCATCGAGAGATCTGCGGTCACCGGCACCGACAAGAAGACACTGCTGGACGAACTGGCGCAAGTGGATCAATCCACCGCTGCCATAGCCACGCCACTACCCAAACTTCGAATCACATGGTTCGAACTGCGCCAATACATCCATGACATGCGGGATCGCTTGGAAGCGCTGTAGGCCTACTCTTCCAACTGCTCCTCGACGGTCTTGGCGATCTCGGACTCCGTATCCCCGAGATGCGCCGTCGACTTGTTCTCGACCAGCAGGATCGAGCACTCTTCGGTCGAAGAGACCCGGTGGTTGACGCCGCGCCTGACGATGTAGAGGTCGCCCGGCTCCATCGTGAACGGCTCCTCCCCTTCTATCTCGAAGAGGAGGCTGCCTTCGATGATGTAGAAGAGCTCGTCTTCTTCGGCGTGGTTGTGCCACGGGATCTCGTCGCCTTTGATCTTGGCGACCTTGACGTAGACGTCGTTCACTTCGCCAATGACCTTGGGCGAGAAGTAGGCGGTCAGGGCTGTCGCGCGCTCCAGAAGCTTGATCGCTGGCATGCTCGCCATTCTACAGCTCGGCGCGGCGGTTCTGGATCAGAAGGATCCTATTGACTGCATCTACGGCCGGCACGGAGGCCGGCCGCTTCGTTTTGTGTCAGAGATGGCCTCTGCCTCCGATGGACCTGAATGGGCGATTGAAATACCCTAGCCCTTGATCGCGGCAACCGAACTTTTTCAAGGGACGTGTCTGACATGTTTCGTCATTTGCTGCCACTGGTTCTGCTCGTCACGCTGTTCGGATCAACACCATGGTTAGCAGTTGCTTAGGAGCAACAACAGCAGCGACCCAATATCGTGCTGATGTTCCCGGACAACCTCGGTTGGGGTGAAGTCGGGGCTTATGGGAGTGTTCGCGGCGTCCCGACGCCCAGTATCGACCGCATCGCCGACGAGGGGATTCGGTTGGACAACTTCAACGTCGAGAACTCCTGCACCATCTCACGCCTCTCCTTGCTCACCGGACGCTATGCCATCCGCACCGGGGGCGATCATCTCGACGGGGTGACCCTCTGGGAGGTCACGCTCGCCGACGCACTCCAGTCGGTGGGGTATGCGACAGCCCTTTTCGGTAAGTGGCATCTGGGCGGTGAGGATTGGGAGGGACGCCGCGGCCCGACGAATCAGGGCTTCGATGAGTGGTACGGCATCCCGGGGACGACTCATACGGCCCAGTTCACGAGCTTCGAGAACTTCGACCCGACCACCATGAAGACACCGTACATCTGGCAGGGCCGGGCTGGTGAGCCCTCTCGAAAAGTGAAGCCCTACGACCTCGACACGCGACGGACGATAGACCGGGAGGCCGCCGAACGGGGCATCGAGTTCATGGAGCGAAACGTAGGTGAGAACCGGCCCTTCTTTTTCTTCTATCCCATGACACAGATCCACTTCCCCACGCTGGCGCATCCGGATTTTGTCGGCACCACGGGCGCAGGAGATATCGGCGACGCGATGGCTGATGTGGACCACAACGTGGGCCTGGTGCTCTCCGCCATTGACCGCCTTGGAATCGAGGACAACACGATTGTCTTCTGGTGCACCGACAACGGCGCCGAAGAACGGCGGCCTTGGCGCGGCTCCCCCGGGCCATGGAGCGGTTTCTACAACACAATGCTGGAAGGAGGGATACGGACACCCTGTGTCATTCGCTGGCCCGGCCGTATCCCGGCGGGCCGGGTGTCGAATGAGATCGTCCATGCGGTCGATTTCTTCCCGACGCTGGCGGCGGCCGTGGGCACACCCGAAATCGTGCCGACCGACCGGGTCATCGATGGGGTAAACCAGCTCCCGTTCCTGGAGGGCAAACAACCCCATTCGAACCGTGAGAGCGTCATCTACTGGACCTGGCGGGGGGAGTTGGAAGCGGTCAAGTGGAGGGATTGGAAGTTCTTCTATTCCTACCGGTTCAGCTCAGTGGTTCCCAACCCACCCCAGAGCATGCGACTGTTCAATCTGCGGTCCGATCCCAAGGAGGAAACGGACGTCAAGGATTTCAATCCCTGGGTGATGGGCGTGATCGATCGGATCGTCGCCGATTACAAGGCATCGACGGAGGTCTACCCGAATGTTCCGCGGGGCACGGCTGATCCCTACACTCCGCCGCGGAGCGATCGGTAGACCCATGCGACGCCATAAGCCTTCGAGGACAGTGAGTACGAGACGATTGACCGTCGTGCTGGCGGTGTTCGCTGCAGGAATCCTCGCCACCGGGATGTCGGCGCAGGAGAAGCCCTATTTTACGGGAGCGTGGACGGTTTCTGAGCTGCCAGCCGCACCCGCTGCCGGAGGTGACGGGCCCAGAGTCTCGCTGGGAAGTGGGTGGGGTGAGAGCTTCACCCTGCTGCAGGATTCAAACATGCTGACGGTCGAGCGCGTGCTCTATAGACCAAGGGACTACCAACCGACCATGAAGCTCCGCTACGCCCTGGACGGATCCGAGAGCCGGAACACATTCATGATGGGCCGCGGCATGCAGGTCCAGGTTTCGACCGCTGCCTGGGAGAGCGACAAGTTGGTCATCACGATGGTGCACACCGTTCCCGACGTCGAGGTTGGGCGGACCGTTAGGTGCGAGGTGACGCAGACCTTGTCACTCGAGCCGCCTCGGCAGGCTGTGGGGGAGTCGTCCCTGGTGATTGAAACGAGGCGCTGTGGTGTTCTCGGAGGCCTTCCATCCACGACGCGGACGGTCTACGACAGAAAGTAGCACAAAAGTGCTATAATGTGGCCACCCGGTGGGTGAACGACCGGAGAAACCGCGAGGAGTAGCTCGAGCCATGGTCAAGCAGGTAACGGCACGAAAAATGGGCGGTTCGGTCGGCGCTACCCTGCCGAAGGAATCTGTCGAGCGCTTTCACATCAAGGCTGGCGATGTCCTGAACGTTATCGAGACACCTGAAGGCATCCTGATTACGCCCCTGGATCCGGACTTCGAGAAGACGCTGGAAGTCTATGAGCGTGGGGCTCGCAAGTATCGCAACGCGCTGCGCGAGCTCGCCAAATGATGGTCTAGTGCGGTGCCGGAACCCCGCTGGCTGTCACGCTCGATTATCGGCATCATCCATACCGACCAGACCCGCGAGCACGGCGGCACCTTCGGCGTTCGTGAGGAAGGGCTGATCCAGTCGGCCTTGGATCGCCCCCGGAACAAGTGGGCGTACGAGGAGGGCGTCGACCTGGCGGATCTCGCCGCAGCGCACGGCTATGGTCTGGTCAAGAATCACGGCTTTGTCGACGGCAACAAAAGAGTCGCGTTCATGGCTGTCTACACCTTTCTTGGTATCAACGACCATGAGGTCGACGTCTCCGAGCCCGAGGTTGTTCGGGTAATGCTCGACCTGGCCGCCTCCCACTTGACCGAATCTGAATTCGCGGCCTGGACCCGGGAGCATTGGGCCCCCGTCCAATATTGACTACAAACCACAGCAGCTGAAAACGAAGCGACTGGTCGTCGAGGTTTGGTCTTCCCCAGGACCTCAGCCTTGGCCTCTGCTTGTGCGTTCCTCGGCGGCCACGCCCCCGACGATAACGAAATCTACTTGACCGTCGACTAGAGCAAGGAGGAGCTCGCGAAAACAGAACAGTGCGATGGGCCATAGGGCGCGAGATGGACTGATCGATCTGTTCCCTTCTCAAACACGGAGACAGATCAAGCGATAGAATCTGCGTGCCAAGATTGAGGAGAGTCTGGAGGAGATCATGGGAGGAGCTCGGGAGTGGTTCAAGTCGTGGCGTCTCGTCAGCTGGCGTAGCGCCATCGTCGTTGCCTTCGTCCTCTACACCCTATTCGGCTTCCTGGGTGTGCCGTGGATTGCCCACAAGGTGATCACAAACGTGGGTGAGGACCGCCTCGGTCGTGAGATCACCGTCGACAAGATCAAGTGCAACCCCTTCGCGCTCTCGCTGACAATCGAGGGATTCTCTCTACCCGATCGCCCGGGCTCGACGCTGCTGGCGTTCGACCGCCTTTACGCCAACCTCCAGGCCTCGAGCCTCTTGCGTTGGGCCCTCACGCTCAAGGAGTTGCAGATCGAGCGCCCCTACATCGCGCTCCGACGCTTCGCAGACAAGGGCGTCAATGTTCTAGAGCTCAAGGAGGCGTTCGACAGCACCGCCGAGCCGAGCGATGACGAGGGTGGGCTGCCCCGCGCGATCTTGCAGGAGATCCTCATCACCGACGGTCGCCTCGACATCGAGAATCTGACCGAGGACGTACCGCTCTCCTGGCAGTGGAGTCAGCTCAACGTTCAACTGCATCATGTCAGCACACTCCCCGACGAAGAGGGTGCCAAAGAGATCTCGCTGCGATTACCGGCGGGAGGCTCCCTGCGTGTCGCCGGGACGATCATACTGGAACCGTTCGGCCTCGACGGCTCGGTAGTGGTCGACAAGATCGACCTCGCAAGTATTTGGGAAACCCTGGCCGATCGATTCGCCATCGATATCGCCGGTGGCACTGCCACTGCTCAGCTCGCCTATGGCGTTGCCTTGCAGTCCGATGGACTCCACCTCGAGGTTCGCGACGCCGAACTCAACCTTGTCGACTTTCTGGTCGAAGAACGCGCCAGCGAGACCGAGCTCGCCCGCGCGAGCTCGGTCATCGCCTCGGGCGTAAACTTCTGGTGGCCCGAACAGCGGATCGAAGCCGACTCCCTGGTCATCGATGGCGCGTCCGCAATTGCCTGGCTCGAGCCCGACGGCACGCCGAGCTGGGAGGCGTGGGTGCCCGAGCGGACCCGTGGCGAAGTCGTCGAAGCCTACGAATACGTCGAGCAGAGGGTCGATATCGATGCCAAGCTAGGCCTTTTCGAGGTCCGCGGTGCCGCTGCGACCTTCGAGGACCGCACCTTCGCCGAGCCCCTCAGGCTTGGCATCGAGGATGCGGCCCTGAGGCTGACCGATGTCGACTCTGCTCCCGGCACCAAGTGGGGTCTCGACGCCAGTGCCGCGATCGCAGGCGAATCCCGCGCCAGCGCCGAGGGCACCTTTTCGGCCGCACCGCTCGAGCTCGATGCGAAGGTCGCACTGGATGGCCTGGAGCTTTCGCAGTTCCAGCGCTACGTTGCCAAAGCCGCACCGCTCGACCTGCAGGCCGGAGTCCTGGGCACATCCGGACAGGCCCGGCTCTCGCCCGACAAAGAGGCCCCTGACATCACCTACACCGGCGAGCTCTCGGTGAGCGGTCTCAATCTCTTCGAAACGGTAACCGGCGGGCCCCTGCTCGGCTGGGGTGATCTCAAAGTGGCGGGTATCGATGCCGCGCTTGCCCCGACTTCGCTCGAGGTCGAGAAGGTAGATATCATGAGTGCCGGTCTCGAGATTGCCGTGGACGAAGAGGGCAAGATCAATGTCCTCGAGTTCTTCGGGTCCCTGGGCGATGCGGACGACAGCCCACCAGACACCGGTCCGAGTGCGTCCAAAGATAGCCTACCGCCGGTCCGCCTCGCCCAGGTCGAGCTTCACGACTGCTACGGGCGGTACAAGGACGCGACGACGGTCGAGCCGTTCGAGAGAAAGCTCGAAGGGATCAACGGTACGGTCTCCAAGATCACGACAACCTCTGAAAACCCCGCCGATCTAGCGATCGACGCAACTGTCGACAGTGGTGGCGGAGCCCAGGTTCGAGGGAAGATCGACCTTTTCGACTATCAGCGGCTCACCGACATCGATCTCGACATTCGGGAGACGCATCTGCCTCCGATGTCTCTGATGTCGGTCAAGATGGTCGGCTTTCCGATCGAAACCGGTCTCGCGACCCTCGATTCGAGCTACGACATCACAGATCAGCAGCTCGTCTCCACCAATCACGTCGAAATCGACAACCTGCACTTCGGCGACAAGGTCGAGGGCGAAGGCAAGATCCATCTGCCCATCAAGCTCGGGGTTTCGCTGCTCAAAGACAAGAACGGACGCATAACCCTCGATGTTCCAATCGAGGGAGATCTGAGCAACCCCGACTTCGTTGTCGCCTCGGCTATCTCAGCCGCGGTTACCGACCTCATCGGCGAGATCGCCAAGTCACCCTTTCGCCTGCTCGCTCGCCTTGGAGGAGGCTCGGATGAGCAGGACCTCGAGCTCATCGACTTCGAGGTGGGTACCACAGCGCTGACTCCCAATGCAGTCGCCAACCTCGACACCTTGGCCAATGCACTCGATCAGCGACCGTCCCTGACCCTTGGCATCGAGGGGACCATCGACGCTGAGGCGGACGCTTACGGACTGCGCGCTGCGGCCTTTGCCGACTCTCTCGCCGACGAGGACGAGTCGACCGTAGCAACCACGCGGCTCGAAGAGATGTACGGTTCCCAGATCTCGACCGACGAGCTGGAAGTCCTGCGGCAGCAGTACACCACGGGCACCGATGAGCCGCAGCTCGACGAGACGGCCTACCGCGAAGCCCTGAATGAGAGCCTTATCGAGGCCCAGACGATCGACGAGGAGCAGGTGCAAGCTCTCGGACCTGCCCGGGCCGAGGCAATCCGCGGCCATCTGGTCGATCAATCAGGTATCGACCCTGCGCGCATCACCATCCTGCCCGAAACCACCGACACCGCTACTGGTGAAGATCGGATCCGGTGTCGACTTTCGGTCGATGCCGGCAGCTAGTGGCTGAGGCAGAAATCTCGTGTAAGAGCTCCGATACTCCTCTTCCGCCTACCTTGTTGACGGGTCAGAGGGTCACTGATGGAACAACGCAATCCCAGATCACCCGGCGACGTGGCCATCCCCCTCGGTGAGGGCACCGAGCTCGATGGTTTGATCGCCGAGCCCGAGACCTCGGTGGGACGTCGCCTGCAGGCCTGGCTCGCGAGCGTATTGCCGTTCGAAGCACAGCTCTGATTACCGGAAGCCGGGCGGACCGCCGTCATTGGAACTTTTCATTTGGACTCGCCGGCCGCGCTGGGTGATTCCGGCTGATCCATTGCGAGGCTGACGCGGAGCTCGGTCCGGCCCGGGCGGGATTCGACCGCGATGTCGCCTTGATACCGGCGTATCAACCGCCGGGCGATCTCGAGGCCGAGACCGATTCCCTGTCCCGGCGGTTTGGTCGTGAAGAACGGGTCGAAGATCCGTGACTCGATCTCCGGCGGGATACCCGGTCCGTCGTCCACGACGCGTACCACGACACGGTCCAGCTCCCGCCGCGCACTGACTTCGATCGACCCGGACTCGGGAATGGCAGTGAGAGCGTTGTCGATCAGGTTCATCCAGACCTGGTTCAGCTCGCCACCAGTGGCGTGCACCCGGGGGAGATCCGGTTCGACGTCGAGGGTGATGGCGGCGCCTTTGGACTCGGCCTTGGACGCGACAACCCGAATGGTGTCCCGGAGTCCGGTCTCTACGTCCACGGCCTCCGGTCCTGCCAGGTTGTCCATTTGGGTGAACCTCTTGACGGCGGCCACCAGGTCGTGGATCCGGCTGGCGGCCCGCTCGATGTCAGTGGCAATGGAGTGGGTCTCGCAGCCAACGGCAATCCAGCGGAGCACGGCATCGAGCGTGTCGCCGGACATCGCCTCTGCCAGGCTGTCCAGACCCTCGATCCCAACGTCGGTGCCGGCGAGGCGCTCCGCGTGGTCCGGGTTGCACTGGTGCCGTGCAAGCCACTCGGCGATCTCGTCCTCCCGGTCCGCACGCTCGATGGGTGAGACTACGTCGCCGGCGCGTCCAGCCACGCAGGCGGCGCGCGCCTGCTCGACCGACTCGAGCAGCTCGGGCGTGAGCCCCGCCGCACCGAGGGCCCGGGAGGCGGCGTCCGCCTCGTCCAGGGCCACGAGCAGCAAATTGGCGCCGCGCACCGTCGCGGAGGCGGGGTTGTTGAGCTCGTGGGCCATGCCGGCCGCGAGCTTCCCCAGCGAGATCATCTTCTCATCCTGCAGGTCGCTGGCGTTGAACCGGCGCGCCCGGTCGAGCATGAGGTGCACGGTGTACGCAGTGAACGCCGGGCATCGATGGATCATCTCCGGGAAGTGCTGCTCATGAATCTCGAGCAGCTCGCTCTCCTCCTCGAGGAAGTTGTCACCGGGAGGACCGGTCATCCGTGAGTAGGGCAGCATGCCGGTCACCTCGCCGGTGCGCCACCCGATGACCCGTCGCGGGCCTATGCCCCGATCCACACGAACCGAAATGTGCCCGGAGAGGATGACCCACAGGCTCTCGATCCGCTTGCCTTTTGGCGCCATTACCAAGCCGGCCGGATGCAGATCGAGGTTCCCGTGGGCCGCAAGCCACTCCAGCTCCTCCCGGGGAATCCCCGCGAGATTCGGCAACATTGCCAAGCGATCGACCAGGTCGGCAGTGGGCATGGTCTGCGCTTCCCACCTCGAAGACGTTGCGTCCCTCATCTCTCGAGCTTCGCGGCGCGAGCTCGATTGGGAAGTCGCGAGAATCCTATCTCACCCTTGCGCTTGCGTAACTCAAGCTCGTCGTAGCGAGAATGGCGGAAGGGCGGGGCCTGTCGGACTGAAGCTGTTATGGGACCCTCAACGCCAATGTACCGAGTGCGGCTTCACTTTGGAGTAGAATCGTGTCACCTCAATCGCTACACACAGATGGGCTTTATCGGCTAGATCGCCATGATCGGCACGACCCTCGCGCATTTCAAGATCACCGCCAAGCTCGGGGAGGGTGGGATGGGGGAGGTCTACCGCGCTGAGGACACCAAGCTGGGCCGCGAGGTGGCGGGCAAGGTGTTGCCCGAGGAGTTTGCCTCTGACAGCGAGAGGCTGGCGCGCTTCGAGCGCGAAGCCAAGCTGCTGGCCTCGCTAAACCACCCGAACATCGCGGCGGTCTACGAAGTCGACCTGGCGGGCGAGACCCAGTTTCTGGTGATGGAGTTCGTGGATGGCGAGACCCTGCAGGAAAGGCTGAGTCGCGGCCCGCTGTCTGTCGAGCAGGCTCTCAAGATCGCTATTCAGCTGGCCACCGGCCTGGAGTCCGCTCACAATGCCGGGATCATCCACCGCGACCTCAAGCCGGCCAATATCAAGATCACACCCACGGGTGAGGTCCTTATCCTCGATTTTGGCGTGGCCAAAGCCATGGGACCGACGGGTTCCGACATCGAAACCCAGGCACCTACTCTGACCGCTTATACGATCCCGGGTGCGCTCATCGGGACTCCCGCCTACATGAGTCCCGAGCAGGTTACGGGCCGACCGACCGACCGTCAGGCCGACATCTGGGCCTTCGGCTGCGTGCTCTACGAGATGCTGACCGGCCAGCAACCGTTCAAGGCCGACACACCCAACGAGAGCCTGGCAGCGGTTGTTCATCTGAAACCCGACTGGGAGCGGCTTCCCGGCAAGTTGCATCCCACAGCACGAATTCTCTTGCGGCGCTGTCTGCGCAAGGATCCCAGCGAGAGGTTGCGCGACATCGGGGACGCGCGAATGGACCTCGAAGAGGTGCTCCAGCACGGCAGGTCGGAGCGGCAAACGGTTGCGCGACGCTTCCGCCGGCAGCAGCTTTTGGGTTGGGGTGTCGCCGGCCTCTTGGCCATAGGTCTCCTCCTGTTGCTCGTGCCGAGGTGGCAGCAACCACCGGTCGACACCGTTAGATCGAGCATTCGACTCGCGGCGCCGTTCGTCGACAGGGGCCGACCGTCAGCAGTGCTATCACCCGACGGAACCAATCTCGCCTATGTGGGACAGACCGACAACGGCCCATTGATTCACATTCGCCCTCTCGATCAATTCAAGGCTCGTCCGCTGGCCGGCACCGAGGAGGCACAGGCTCTGTTCTTCTCGCCGGATGGTCAGACGATAGGATTCTGAGCAAGTCAAAAGATCAAGCAGATATCGATCAAGGGTGGGCCGCCGAGTGTCATCTGCGAGACCGCGGAGTTTTCCGGTGCGACCTGGAGCAGTGACGACTCGATAGTCTTTGGCGGGGCCGGCCCCCTCTACCGGGTCTCGGCTGACGGGGGTGAGCCGGAGCCCATCACCCTGTTCGAGCCCGACAAGGGGGAGTCTACCCACGATTATCCGCAGTTTCTTCCCGGAGAGTCGGCGATCCTCTTCGCAATCTCCAGCGGCGGTCCCGGGGAATCCACGATCGCGGTTCACAGCCTCGACGGAGGAGAGAAGCACGGCATCCTCGAAGGTGGCACCTTTCCTCGCTACGCGGAGACCGGTCACCTCTTCTTTACCCGCTCGGGCACGGTCTTCGCCTTGGCTTTTGATCCGGAGACGCTTTCGGTAGCGGGTCCACAGGTTCCGATTCTGGAGGACGTCGCCGCGACGCCGGGGTTCGGGATGGCGCAGTATTCGTTTGCCAGCAATGGAACGATGGTCTACGTTCCCCGGGGCGGGGCCAGCGGCAGGACCCTGGCGTGGATCGATCGCGCCGGCACCACGCGCGAGCTTCTGGGTGTTCGCCGGCAGTACTACATGCCCCGGATCTCGCCGGATGGGTCTCGGATCGCAGTGACGATTCTCCAGGAGGGGAATTACGACATCTGGTTGATGGACCCGACTCGGGGCACGTTGACCCCGTTCACCGCCGAAGGCAGCAATACCGGGCCGGTGTGGTCGCCGGAGGGTCGGCGCATCGCGTTTGCCTCCAAGACCGAGGATGCAGAGAGATCGGGTATCTTCGTCTGGCAGGCCGAAGGAGCCGGATCGGGTCGACAACTGACCTCGACCGAGGGTATTCAGGTTCCGACCTCGTGGTCGCCGGATGGCGAGACACTCCTTTTCACCGAAATTCTTCCCTCAGGCTCCGAGGATGTGTTTGCACTGTCGCTGGACGGCAGCTCTACCGTGACGCCAATCGCCGATTCCAAATTCAACGAGAGCGGCGGGGTGTTCTCGCCGGATGGCAGGTGGATTGCCTACAGCTCGATGGAGTCGGGAAGTTACCAGATCTACCTTCAGCCCTTTCCCGGCCCCGGGGCGCGGGTGACGGTATCCGGCGGAGAGCCGGCCTTCATGCCGGTGTGGTCGCGAAATGGTCGGGAGCTCTTCTTTCTGAGTGGGTCCGAGTCCCGTCGGATGTCGGTGGTGAGAATCGAAGACGCATCGAACCTTAGGATCTCGGCGCCGGAACAGCTGTTCGAGCAACAGTTTGGTGGCAGCATCGGGATGGCACTCAGCCGCTACGATGTCTCCGTGGACGGCAAGAGCTTCGTCTTTGCGACCCCGGAGAAGGATTGGGCACCGACCCAGATCCACGTGATTCAGAATTGGCTCGGTGAAGTCGATCGCCAGGTACCCTCGAAGAGGTGACCTGAGCGGCCAGGCTCGGATCCGATCAGAAGGCCGGAGCCGCGATTCACCGTCATATCGTGCCTGCAGGAACGTTTTCCACGGTAGGCGTCGGCCCCGCTCGGGAAGGCTCGCCAACTCTCACAGGCGACCAGGGCATTCAAGCGCTTCTGCGACCCGGTTACGGCTCTCAATGGAGCCCACGCTTCTTCATCTCCATCCCTCCGAAGGAAGTTTCAGGTCATCATGTTGCGGACTGCCTCTACGATCCGGCCGACGCTTGGGAGAGTTCGCTCTTCGAGCTCCCGCGAGTAGGGGATCGTCGTTTCGGTACAGACTCTTGCGTAATCGAAGTCCAGGCCGGCTTCCAGCAGGGCGGCCGCAAGCTCTCCGGACAGCCCGAAGTCGCGATAGTCCTCGTCGACCACGACCAGCCTATCGGTGTCGGCGACGCTCTCTCGAACCGTCTCCCGATCGAGCGGCGAGACGCTCCTGAGGTCGATGACCGCTGCCGAGATTCCGTCCGCTTCCAACTGGTCTGCAGCCTCGAGGCAGCGGTGGACTCCCACTCCCACAGAGACCAGGGTCGAGTCCCGGCCCTCTCGACGCTCGATGGCCCGGCCGAGTGGAATCGGATGATGCTCGTCGGGCACCGGTCCTTCGGCTCCGGCCTTTGGCACATCGTAGGAGACCGTCGTTCGGCCTCCGGAGCCCAGATAGTCGAGCCAGTAGTCGGCGAGAAGCTTGTGCTCGAGAAATACGACGGGTCCGTCGTGCTCAATCGAGCCGAGCATGAGGCCGGCGGCATCGGCGGGGGTCGATGGGACAACGACCGAGAGCCCCGGGATGTGCGCCAGCCAACCCCACAACGACTGCTCGTGCTGGCCGCCGTCGCCATAGCCGCCCCCGCACGCGGCTCGAACCACCAGGGGGACCTTCCAGCGCCCACCAGAGAAGGTTTCGACCTTGGCGGCGTGGTTGAGGAGGGCGTCGACACAGACCCCGACGAAGTCCACCAGCATGACCTCGACGACCGGTCGCAGTCCACCCATGGCCGCTCCCACGGCGGCGCCGACAAAGGCGGCTTCGCTGATGGGCGCCTCGCGGACCCGTTCGGGACCGAATCGGGCGAGCAGATTTCGCCTGAGCATCGGCACATCTTCGCCAAATACGACGATCCTCGAGTCGGCAGCCATCGCCGCTGCGAGGGCCTCCTCGATGGCGGCGGCAAAGCTCAGCTCCCTCATCGTTCAAACGGCCAGGGCCGCCTCCACTACCGCCTCGATCTCTGACCGGACCTCCTTTTCGACTCGAGCCAGCCGTGAGCGATCGGCTCTCTGGAGCCGGCGTCGGGTCCTGGGAAGGGGATCGCCCTTGCGGCGACGGTCATCGACGGCGGCCTTGGCGATGGAGCCGCTCATGCGGCCGAGCCCGGCGAGGCGCTTGCCCAGCGAGGCACCTTTCGCGCTACCCGCGGAGCGCAGCAGAGGACCGGCCATCTCCTTGATCTGCTCGATCGGTTTCCTGGCCACCCGAAGAAGCGGGTCGCCGAGAAAGTGGCCTTCGATGTGGACGCAACGGGCCAGGAGAAACGAGGGTCCCTTTCCTCTGCGGATCTTGCGGACGGCCGAGTGCACCGCCTCCCAGACCTTCAGGACGTCCGAGCCGTCGACCTCCGAGACCGGCAGGCCGAAGGCCCTGGCACGATCGCCGATGCGGCCGGCGGTGACCGAAGACGATCGAGTGGTGATGGCCCAGTCGTTGTCCTTGCACACGAAGAGAACGGGCACTCTCCAGACCACGGCGAGGTTGAGCGCCTCCATGACCATCCCCTGGTTCATGGCGCCCTCACCGAAATAGGCGACCGCCAGGCTCCGGGGCCGGAGAGACTGCGCCGCCAGGGCAAACCCGACGGCTGTGGGTGCCGCGGCCCCGACAATGCCCGATGAGGCGGCACGGTGCTCGGGAGAGAGCAGATGCATGTGCCCTCCGTAACCCGAACAGAGCCCGTCGGGGCGGCCAAGGAGCTCGTCGAGCAGCTCACCGAGGTCGACGCCTCGGGCGACCAGCGGGGGAGTGCCACGGTGATCGAGAGCCAGGTAGTCATCCGGCCCGAGATGGGCGCCGACTCCGACGGCGATCGCCTCTTCTCCGAGGCCGAGGTGCATCTCTCCCGAGATCAAGCCCTCCTGCCAGAGATCCCTCACCGACTCTTCGAACAGCCGGCTGCGGAGCATCTGGCGGTAGAGGGACCACCGATCGGCTTTCATCGATTCTTCCCAGTGCCTGGTGACAAGGTCGGGCTGGAATTGTATCGCCTATCCCGCAGATGGCCGAGAATGGCGGAGGGGGCGGGATTCGAACCCGCGGACCCCGTGAAGGGTCGCCGGTTTTCAAGACCGGTGCTTTCGACCACTCAGCCACCCCTCCGCAAGTGGTGATGTAACAGCTTACTTGGAAGGCGGTTTTCTGTGTAGGGGAGGAGGCAAAAGGTCCTCCCCTACGTTTTCCCCACCCTCCCCGGCCGGCACGGAGGCCGGCCGCTTCAACCGTTTGTGGACGTGATTTGCTTCATGCCGCCCATGAAGGGGCGGAGGACTTTGGGGATGGTGATGGTGCCGTCGGCTTGCTGGTAGTTCTCGAGCACGGCCACCAGGGTGCGGCCGACCGCCAGAGCCGAGCCGTTCAGCGTGTGGGCATAGCGGGCCTTGCCGCCTTCCTCGGGGCGGTAGCGGATGTTGGCGCGGCGGGCCTGGTAGTCGGTGCAGTTGGAGCAGGAGGAGATTTCGCGGTAGGTCTGCTGTGCCGGAAGCCAGACTTCTAGATCGTAGGTCTTGGCCGAGGCAAAGCTCATGTCGCCGGTCGACAGGGTCACCACCCGGTAGGGGAGCTCGAGGAGTTGGAGAACCTTTTCGGCGTTGGCGGTGAGGATCTCGAGCTCGTCCCAGCTGGTCTCGCGGGTGGCCAAGTGAACCAGCTCGACCTTGTTGAACTGGTGCTGGCGGATGAGACCGCGGACGTCCTTGCCATAGGAGCCGGCCTCGGCGCGGAAGCAGGGGGTGAAGGCGGCGTAGCGGAGCGGCAGTTGGGCCTCCTCCAGGGTCTCGTCGCGATGCAGATTGGTCACCGGCACCTCGGCGGTGGGCACCAGATAGTAGTCGTGCCCCTCGAGCCGGAAGAGGTCCTCGGCAAACTTGGGGAGCTGCCCGGTGCCGACGAGCGCGGCGCTGTTGACGATGAAGGGCGGTAGGGTCTCGATGTAGCCATGCTCGGTCGTGTGAAGCTCGAGCATGAAGTTGATGAGCGCCCGTTCGAGCCGTGCGCCGGCGCCAAAGTAGGCTGTAAAGCGGGCGCCGGCGATCTTGGCGCCGCGCTCGAAGTCGAGGATGCCCAGCTCGGGGCCGAGGTCCCAGTGGGCCTTGGGCTCGAAGTCGAACTTTCGGGGCTCGCCCACCACTCGCTCGACCCGGTTGGCCGACTCGTCCTCGCCTACGGGCACGGTGTCGTGGGGAAGGTTGGGAAACCCCAGCTCGAGCTCGGCGAGGTCGGTCTCGACCCCACCGACCACCTCTTCCAGCTCAGCGATCCGGCCCTTGAGCTGGGCGACCTCTTCGATCTGGGCCGCGGCGTCGCCTCCCTGCTGCTTTATCCTGCCGATCTCCTTGCTGGCCTCGTTGCGCCGGCGCTTGAGCTCTTCGAGCTCCACCAGCGAGGTGCGACGCTTTTGGTCGAGCTCGAGCCAGGAATCCAGCGCTTCGGGGCCTATGCCGCGCGAGGCCAGAAGCTCTCGGACGCGATCCGGTTGTTCCCGTAGTAGCTCTCTGGACAGCATGGCCGGGCAGTCTATCGACGGTCTCTGTAAGGGTCAACGCGAGGCGTCGTCTTCGGTGGTGGCGGGCTCTTCCTCTTTCCAGTGAAGCCAGCGAAAAGCCACTCCCAAATGACGGATGTCGGTCGACGATTCCAGCTCCGGGTACTTCCGAAACTCGCGAAAGGGTCGAAAGGTCGGTTCGGCCTCGATGGTCAGCAGCAACCACTTCTTTTGCGGGGCGCCTACCTGAAAGTCGTGTCTCTTCCAGCGACCCCCGACGGCGATCTCACCGATCACCCGGTCATCGAGCCGGATAGTCACCTGCACCGGGTGGTCGCCCGGCCGGGGATGGCCGTTGGCAAGCCAGATGACCAACGTCTCACCATCCCAGGGGAGCCGGCGTGCCGCGATGTCCTCGATCCAGAGATAGACGTCGGGCTTGCGCCCCTCGGGAACATGGAAACCGTAGCGACGGTCCCCGCGCAACATGGGTAAATCGACGGCCAGCAGTCGCCACGGGATCAGCAGCAGCGCCGCCACACAGAGGATCTGGGCCGAGCGCACCAACGGCCGGCTGGATGGCTGTTCGGATGGAGCCACCGAGGCCAACATCCCGAGGAGAATCCAGATCAGAAACTCGGTATTTTTGAGATAGAACAGATACTGGACGATCCCATAGATCAAGAAGCCGCCAAAGCTCAGCGCCAAGCCGATGATCAGGTGTCGCTCGTCGCTCCGCCCGTTGGCGAAGCCTCGCCGGATGGAGACCACCCCACCCCAGATCAATAGGCCCAGGGCCGCCAGACCCAGCAGCCCCCGCTCGACAGCCATCATCAGATACAGATTGTGGGCGGTCAGCCAGAACGGTCGAGGAGGGGGCCACTTCCCGTGATCCTTGCGATCGTGGACCGGAGAAAAAGAGCCCAATCCCCAACCAAGAAGAGGGCGCTCCCCTGCCAGCTCGACCGAGGTCTTCCAGAGGTTGGCCCTGCCCGAGAGATCTGTCACCGCCGTCTTGACCCGCTCCACGACCGGTGACAGGGCGCTCGGTCTAAGAATCACAACAGCCGAAGCCAGAACTACGGCCAGGAGCCCCGCGACGACCGCCAGTCGCAACTGTTGCCGATGTCGCACCAGCCAGGGCAAGCCGACGGCAGCCAGTACTCCGAGCTGAGCGGCCGCGGTCAGCCAACCACCCCGCTGCTCGGTAAAGAGCAGGGTGACGAGAGCGACAGCGACGAGCAGGATCGCGAGCAGCCGACCCCGCCGTCGCCAGCCGAGGAGTGCCGCCGCTGCCACCGGCACCGCCAGCACCAGATACTCGGCCAGCCAGCCGGAGTGGAAGAAGAGCGAGTGGAGGCGAGTCTGCCAGACCTCGCCGCCGATCGCCCGGTAGCTACCGAGATCGATGAGACCGGCATGCTCGGCCAGCCCGAGGCCGAGAAGCGGCACCAGGCCAACGGCCAGGGCGAGACCAAGCGGTCGCAGGGATTCGCCGGCGAACACGCGCCTGACCGATCGATAGAGCCCCCAGCCCAGCAGCAGGTTGGCCAGCGCCCGCCAGGTGTAGAGGATGGTCCAACTCTGGACGTCGGGGAAGACCCGCAGAAGCCCCAGCATCACCTTGGGATTCCAGGAGGGTGGCTGATAGGCCAGCGGCAGCAGCGAGGCTACGCTGACGACCAGGAAAGCGGCTACCGGCCAATCGAACCTCGACGGCGGTGGCCGGCCCGCGCGCCAGGAGGTGGCGATCGCCGCCAATGCCGCCACGTCGAGGGCTGCGAGATAGGGTCCGCCGGGTGGTGAGCCAAACAGGGGGAGGCAAGCAGCCAGAACCAGGAGACCTGCTTTTGGTCTCCAGAGGCCTGCCGCCAGAACCGCTAACGGTACCGCCCAGATGAGCTGCTCGAACATCGCCTGGTCCCGGATCGGCTCATCCTACAGTGGGCCCGCCCCTTTGCGGACGGACGGGAGCTTGCCGCTGAGCAGCCGCAGAGTCGTCTCCACCACGCTGCGCAAGGGTCCCACGTCGGCCCGTCCCTGACCGGCGATCTCGAAGGCCGTCCCGTGGTCGACGGATGTCCTCAGGATCGGCAGCCCGAGAGTCCAGTTGGTGGTCCTGCCGAAGGCCGCCGTCTTGACCGCGATGAGACCCTGATCGTGATAGAGCGCCAGTACCCAGTCGAACTCGCCCCGACGAGCGCGGGCAAACAGCGAGTCGGCACTCAGCGGGCCGTGCACATCGAGGCCGTGAGCACGCGCCGTGGCCACGGCGGGAGCGATGATGTCCTGGTCCTCTTCTCCCAGCAGCCCATCCTCCCCGGCGTGGGGGTTGAGACCGGCCACCGCTATCGAACCGCCGGCGTGCTTTGACATGAGCTCCAAGGCCGCGACAATGGAAGCTTGATCGACCGCCGCGATCGCCTCGGTCAGCGGCAGATGGGTGGTCAACAACGCCACCTGCATATCGGTGGTGACAAAGGTCATCAGGTAGTCCCGGCCATACCGCTCGAGACCGCAGGCGGTGGCCAGATAGTCGGTGTGACCGCGGAAATCTGGCCGCTGGTGCTGTGCGATCGAGGATTTGCTGACCGGCCCGGTGATGAGGGCGTCGACCTGACCCGCGCGGGCCATGGCGATGCCGGCATCCAAAGCCGCCAGCGCCCCGGCGGCGTCCGCAGGAGTCGACCACCCGGGTTTGACCGTGCGCTTGCGGCCGACCGGGTCGAGCACCGGAATCTGCTCGCGGTCGAGCTCTTCCAGTTGGTTCCTGTCGGGGGGTCCCTCTAGAAAGGAGAGCCGGTCCCACCAGTCTCCCGGGACACTGTCCCGTAGCGTGGCCAGCGCCGCGCGCTCGGCCACCAGCAGCGGATACCACCGCCGGTCGCCCCCTCCCTCGGCGGCCAGCAACTTGATCGCGATCTCTGGCCCGATACCCGCAGGCTCTCCCTGCGTCAGCGCCACGATCGGCACGTCAGACCCGGGTTTCATAAGCCTGCATTATTCACCAACGCGCGAGAAGAATGTCGCAAGCGGCCGCCAGATCGGGCCGCACGGAGGGCTGAGCCCCGGAGGCATACTTGTAAGTATGTCGAGGAGCGAAGTCCGAGTACGGCCCGAGATGGTGGTCGATCGCGGCATTATGCCGGGGGTTGGCGAATAATGCAGGCTGGTTGTCGGAGAGGTTCAACGGGTACGTTTGACCCGCTTGCGCAACTCCTCTTCCTTGTACATGTAGCGGATGTTGTGTTTTGGAATCAGCAGATTCGGCTCTTGCTGCCGATTGAACTTGATCGACGCTTTGTCATACCACTCGATCCAACCGCGCAGCTCTTCGTCGTTGGTGAGGACCACCACCATCGGCGTGCGGGCCGCCATCTGCTTGAGGAAGTAGAACTCCTCGGCATTGGTCTGCTCGGGCGGCGCCTGCTTGCGCCGCATCGACCGCGCCTGCCCGTCTTTCTTCTCCGGCCTCTCGGGGCGAATCAGCTTTCTTTGGTTGGTCATCCGATTCCTAACCTGTCGCTGGGGCCGCCGCGCCACGTTTGGCCGGTGCCGGGTATTGATCGTCCTCATAGGCCAGACAACACAAAAGCCTTCCGCATTGCCCCGAGATCTTCGAGGGGTTGAGGCTCAGATTCTGGCGCTTGGCCATCTGGATCGAGATCGGTTTGAAGTCCTTGAGCCAAGTCGAGCAGCACAGCGTCCGCCCACAGACCCCCACGCCACCCAGAAGACCGGCTTCATCGCGCGCACCTACTTGCATCATCTTGATCTTGGCCGAGAATCCCTGCGACATGTCCCGTACCAGCCGCCGAAAGTCGATCCGACCCTCGGCCGTGAAGTAGACCGTCGCCTTCCGACTGTCCAGCCCAAAGTCCACGCGCGTCACCTTCATCTGAAGTCCCAGATTCCTCGCTCGCTCCTGACAGAACTTCTTGGCGGCCAGCTCATTCTCCGTCTTCTTTTCTTGAGCCGAGGAGTCCTCTTCATCCGCCCACCGAATGATGGGCCGGGCAGTGGCCTTCTGGCACGGCTTGAAGACCGGCATCGGAGACTGTTCGACCCGGCCGAACGCCGGTCCGGCCTCGAAATCCACGATGACGCTGTCTCCCTTGGCGAAAAGCTTCCCTCTAGTAGCACAGAGGGTCAGATTGGTCTCTTCACCAAACCGAACACCGACGAAGTTACCCTCGACGGCTGTCGAAATTCCTGCGTAGCTGCAACCCTGACATCCGGACATATCTCTCCCAATTTCTCATGCACGACGGATACCAGATTATTAATACTTTGGGTCATGGTCCACACTTACACTCTCGGTGCCATTGGGCCTCGAGACGGCGAACTGGAACCTTGGCTCAGGCTTTGTTGGACCATTATGGCAACGGCCCTGAGCGATGTCAACGCGATGTGAGATTTCTGCCTGAGACTAACCGCTGGTGAGGATTCGCTTACCGATGTCACGCCGCAGGAACTTGCTGGGCCAGTGGATCTCCCCGGCCGCATCGTAGGCCCGCTTGAGGGCATCACGGAGCTCCGGCCCGGTGGCACAGATATTGAGCACGCGACCGCCGGCGCTGACCACCTTTCCATCCATGGTCGCCGTCCCGGCGTGGAAGACCTCTACCCCTTCGTGCTCCTTTGCTTTCTCGATCCCCGAGATCGGCTCTCCCATTTTTGGCGTTCCCGGGTAGCCGGCGCTGGCCAGCACGATGCAGGCCGCCGCCTCTTTGCGGAAGTGGAGTCGCTGGCCGTCGAAGCCGCTACCCGCACCTGCCGCCAGAACCGGCAGCAGATCGTCCTCCAGACGCAACATCAGGGGCTGGGTCTCCGGGTCCCCAAAGCGCACATTGAACTCCAGGACTTTGACGCCGTCGTCGGTCACCATGAGACCGGCATAGAGGACCCCGGCAAGGGTCCGGTTCTCTTCCGCCAGGCCTGAGATCATCGGTCGCATCACCTGATCCAGGATGCCTACACCCAGATCGACGTTCAAAACCCCGGCCGGGCTGTGAGCGCCCATTCCACCGGTGTTCGGGCCGGTGTCGTCCTCGCCGATTCGTTTGTAGTCCTTGCTGGCCACAAATGGGATGAGATGCTTGCCATCACTCAAAGCGATGGCCGAGACCTCCTCACCCTCGAGATACTCCTCGACGACAACCCGATCGCCACTGGCGCCGAAACGGCGCTCATCGAAGAAAATCTTCAGCGCCTTGTCCAACTCCTCGTCGTTATTGAGGATCAAGACGCCCTTGCCGGCGGCCAGCCCATCCGCCTTGAGAACCACGGGGTAGCCAAAACTCCGGGCCGCCTTGGCCGTCTCATCACGATCATGGGCGACGACGAACCTGGCGGTGGGAATTCCGTGGCGCTCCATGAAGGTCTTGGCAAAAACCTTGCTCCCCTCGAGCTCGGCAGCCCGCTTGCTTGGTCCGAACACGGGTAGTCCTCGGCGGGCAAACTCGTCCGCGATGCCGAGCGTCAGCGGCATCTCGGGACCCACTACCGTGAGGTCGATCTTCAGCTCGGCTGCAAAATCAGCCAGCTTCTGGATCTCGTCCGAGGCCACAGGCACCAGGTCCGCTACCTCCCCGATCCCCGGATTCCCGGGCGCACAAAACAGCTCCCCGAGAAGCGGGCTCTGACGGAGCTTCCAACACAGCGCATGCTCTCTGCCACCACCGCCAACCACAAGTACCTTCATGCCTCACCTCGCTCCAATGCCGTCACCGCGGTCACCGTCATGACATCGAGGATGTCCCTGGCGGAGCATCCCCGGGATAGATCGTTGATGGGGCCGTCGAGCCCCTGCAGGAGAGGGCCGATTGCCCGTGCTCCCGCCAAACGCTCGGTGAGCTTGTAGGCGATGTTACCGGCATCCAGGTCCGGGAAGACCAGCACATTTGCCCGCCCTGCCACCGGGCTGCCGGGTGCCTTCTGCCCGGCAACCTCCGGCACGAGGGCCGCATCTCCCTGAAGCTCACCGTCAACTGCGAACTTTACCTCTCGGCGGTGCAAAATCTCCAGTGCTCGCCGGACTTTTTCGACCCGCGGATGATCGGCGCTCCCCTTGGTGGAGAAGGAAAGAAGCGCCACCCGCGGCTCTTCCTCGAGCAATATCCGGCAGCTTTCGGCTGCCGCTTCCGCGATGTCCGCCAGCTCCTCGGCATCAGGATCGGGTACCACGCCGCCATCGCTGTAGATCAGACGGCGCCCATCGGGGAAAGCCATCAGGAAGCAGGACGAGACCATCTTGAGACCGGGGCGCATCCCGACTGTGCGCAGCGCCACCCTCAACACCTCGGCCGTGGTGGCGACCGCACCCAGCACCGCTCCATCCAGTCGTCCCGAGTCCACCAGCAGACCCGCGTAGTAGAGCGGGTTCAGGGCACAACGCTCGATCTCGTCGTCGGCGATACCCCGCGGTCTCAGATAGGTGGCCAGACGCTCCTTCAGATTCTCGATTCCAGGATCGTCGGCCGGGTCGTGAACTTCGAAATCAGTGGCCAGGCCCGCCGCCTCACCGGCCGCCATCGCTCTGGATCGCGAGCCGATGAGATAGGGCCGGCAGACACCCGACCTTTCCGCCTTCAGTGCGGCCTCGAGCACTCTCGGATCCTCGCTTTCGGGCAGTCCGATGCGTAGAGAGCGCCCACGCACGCGGCGGTAAAGAGATGCAAGGGGATCGGACACCGGCCTCTCAGGAAGCGGGGGCGTGGAGCGCCGCGAGCTTTCTGACCCGTTCTTCGACCTCTTCGATCACATAGTCCGGGGTGGAGGCTCCCGCCGTCACCCCCACGGTCTCGACCTCTTCCAGCCACTCGGGCTGCAAGTCCTCGGGGCTGTGCACCAGATAAGAAGGCTTGTGCTCTCGGCACAGCTCCCAGAGATGCCGGGTGTTGGCGCTCTGGGTGCCGCCGATCACCAGAATCAGCCCCACTTCCGGATCGCCACACAGCTCCCGGGCCGCATCCTGATTCTCCTTGGTGGCGTAGCAAATCGTGTCGGCGCGCTCGGCCTTGCGGGCCTTGGACTCGATGTAGCGCACCACATCCTCGTACTCCTCGGCGTTGAGGGTGGTCTGAAACAGGATCTTCAACTCGGAGTAGCTGCTCCAGTCGACCCCCTCGGCCTCCTCGAGGGTGGTGAGGATGTGGTACGTCTCCGGATCGCGGTCGTGGGTATAGCCGATGACCTCCCGGTGATGGGGCTCGCCGATAAAGACCAGATGTCCACCCCGAGCCACCGCTCGATCGGCCTCTTCGTGGATGTCGTAGACAAAGGGACAGGTGGTGTCCAGCACTTTCAGACCCCGGGCCTGAGCCGTCGCATGAAACGAGGGCGGGACGCCATGGGCCGAAAAAACAATGGTTCCCGACGCCGCCTCGTCGAGTGCATCGATCGTCGGCACACCGAGATTCGCCATCTCGTCCACTACCCGCTCGTTGTGGACCACCTGACCGAGGATTTGACCATCCCGGCCACCCGTCTCGGCGAACTTCTTCACCTTCTTGTCGGCGATACGCACACCGGCGCAGAAGCCGTACTTCTCCGCACGTTTGATTTTCATCAATGCCTCGCTCGCGATTTTAGCAGCCCGCACGAGCAGCCCGTGGGACCGTGGCGAGAAGTGCACGCCGCCGTCCTCGAAACAGGGCGAATCCGGCCCGTTCTGCCGATCCCTGTTGCCGATCCAGCGTCACGACACGGGTCCGAGCGCGGCTGGCATCGAGGTTGCTCTACACGCTACCAGGATGAGCGTTGGTTACATTTGAGAGGAGGTCGCCATGCAAA
Source organism: Thermoanaerobaculia bacterium (assembly GCA_049678185.1). GTDB lineage: Bacteria > Acidobacteriota > Thermoanaerobaculia > Multivoradales > JAHEKO01 > M0029. The sequence goes on along the minus strand of JBAUDS010000158.1, from coordinate 2,976 downwards.
ACACACGATCGTCGGTTCTCATCGTCCTCGGGTTCTTCGCCCTCGGCGGCATCGCCTGGGCACAGCCGCCAAAGGTCTACAGCCGGCCGGTCACGGAGCGCAACGTCCTGCGCTTCGAGGTCGGTTACTCCCGACCCAGTGGCAGCTCCAACTACTGGCACGACACCTTTCGGGAGTTCACGGGCAGCACGAGCGACTTTGGCGACACGATCTTCGGTATCGACTATCTGCGACGTTTCAGCCCGCGAATCTCGATGGTGGTTTCGACCAGCGTCTACGAGGGGGGCACCGATCAGTCCTATCTCGATTTCGTCGATAACTTTGGTAGAGAGATCATCCACACCACCACCCTCAGCACCGCCACCTTCAACGTCGGTCTGCTGTGGGAGCTGCTGCCCAGAACGGCAGTGGTAGTCCCTTATGTCGGCTTTGGCGGTGGCTATCTCGCCTGGGAGCTCGAGGAGTCGGGTGATTTCATCGACTTCTCAGTACCCTTTCCCGAGATCTTCGCCGACAACTTTGTCGATGACGGCGGCACCTTCAACTGGTATAGCCAATTCGGACTCGACTTTCCGCTGTCGCGGAGATGGTCGATCTTCACCGAAGGACGCTGGCAGGGAGCCAGCGCCGACCTTGGTGGTGACTTTCAAGGCCTGGGAACGCTCGATCTGTCGAGTTGGGATGTCCGGGTTGGAGGCTCCTGGAGCTTTTAGCGTCACTCCCAGGCTGTATCCGAGCTCTCGACGAGGCTTGCAGTCTGTGCGGCGATGGCCGAGCGCTCTTCGACCCAGGCAGAGAACTGCTGGAGCTTGTCAGGATCGACGACACTCGGCTGGCCGGACCGTTCTTCGACCCATGTCTTCATCGCCGCCATCAGCTCGTCGGCTCGCGCCCGGTCGGCCCGGAAGAGCTCCAGATAGGCCCCCTTCGCATCTTCGATGCGGTTGAGACCAAGGAAGGCCTCGCCCCGGTACTCGATCGCCTCGCTGTAGCTCGGTTCCAACTCGAGGGCCAGGTTGTAGGCCGCGAGTGACGAGGTGTAGTCACCGGTCTTGCGCAGCGCGTACCCCAGACTGCTGTACGCCTGGTGCATCTGGGGATTGGCCTCGGTCGCCTCGCGAAAGGAGTCGATCGCCTTCTCGTACTCCTTGCCGATCTTGGCTTCGAGCTTGGCCCGGTCGGCCTCGACGGTCTTGGTCGCGAGCTTCTTCTCCAACTCCCAGGCCTTGTCGCGTTGCCGGAGGCCACGGTTGTAGGCCGCGGCAGCCTCCTGCTGGGTGTCGTCGTCGGGCGCCGAAGAGCCGCCGGCGGCCGACAGGGTCATCGGCAGCAACAGTTGGGTCGCCAGCAAGAGTACTGCGGCACGGTTCAGATATCTCTTCATCAGTCTTCCTCCCTGACGAGTCTTCGTACGGAAGTCGAATCCGGATTTGCACCGAAGCTTACACCCTGGGGCCGCTCGACTCCATCCGCGGCGCCGGCGCCGGCCCGCTTCTTTGGTTATGAGCTCTCTTCCCAGACCCGTTCCCAGCCCTCGAGCTTGTCGCCCTCGACCTCGAACCGGATGATGTCCGGCATCGTCAGCGACTCCCAGAAGTCGAAACCGACCGAGGGGTCGAAGTGCTGAAGGACGAGTGCCAGCAGATTCCCATGGGTGCCGACCACCACTTCACCGTCGGGGTGTTGCTCGACGATGCGTCGGACCACCTCCAGGCCCCGTCGCCGGGCCGTGGCGTTCGACTCACCACCGGGATAGGCGAAGTCCGGCTCGTCCCAGGTGCGCTTGACCGCCGCCCGAAAATCGGCGGTCTCGACATCCATGAGCCGCCGCTCGCGCAGCCCGTCCTCGGGTTGAACCGGCAGACCTTTTTCCACAGCCAGGGGCTCGACGGTCTGCCGGGCCCGCCTCTCCGAGCTCGCATGGATCGCCGTCAGGGGCCGGGAAGCCAGCACCTCCGCCACCCGCTCGGCCGCTTCCTGCCCCGCGGACGACAGCGGTCGGTCGTCGTCCAGGCTCCAGGCGGAGTGGGCATGACGAACCAGATAGAGCACGGTCATGGGGTTCGCGCCCGGCCGCCCACTACCCGGCACCCAGCCATGCGGTTACGGCCGCGGCCAGAAAGAGAAACCAAGAGAAATGACGACCGCGCGTGGTCACACCGGAGATCAGGGCACAGGCGAGACAGGCCAGCGCCAGGCTGCGGGGTATCCCCGCCAGACTCGCGGCGGAAGAGGGACCGGCCAGAATCAGGAGGACACCCGCCACCGCCACCAGCAGCACCGTCGTGACATGCCAGGTAAATCGCAGAGTCCGGCGCATGAAAGCACCGCTGCCGAGGAGCTTTGGCAGGTCCGAGCTGCGCGACAGCGGACCGAGGACCAGGCGCTCACCGAGAAACGAATGCAGGATGCCGGTCACGATCAGAATCAGGGCTGACGTAATGAAATAGATATTCATGGACCCTCCTCCGCTGGGCGCTTTTTGGGAGACGTGATAACACCACCGAGCAGCACGGCCGGCGCCTCCAGGGCCGTGCCCAGCAGCAGGAACCAGCCCGGCTCGGGCGCGCTCTGGTCGGCCAGGGCCATCAACCCGGCCACCGTCGCCAACGCCGCGACCGCGACCGCGTGCTCCAGCGGTGCCCAGCCGGCGATCGCCGCGGCCAGAAAACCGGCGGCCAGACCACCGACGATCAGAAAGAAAAGCCCCGGGAGTAGACGCAAGACAAGGGGTGGTGTCGCCTCCGCCGAGAAGAGCATGGCCCCAATGGCTCCGGCCGTGAAGGCGGCCATCAGATAGCCGACCAGGACTGCCAGCACGCTTCTCAGGATCCTCATTGCTTGCCGTCACCGCTGGGCTCGAGGACCTCGAGATACCGGATCATGGCACTCAACGCGTGCTGGACGTAGTCGATACGCACCTCGGAGGCGCGAGGATCCACCAGTGGCAGCCGCCTCGACCCACGCGGCCGGCTC
>JBAUDS010000157.1:0-2616 GCA_049678185.1 Thermoanaerobaculia bacterium | reverse complement strand
CCGGACCCCTGCCGTAGAGCGGGTCGTCTGGGGGGAAGGGAAGGGCTATGTGTGAGAGCGAGATCATGCCCGCGGGCCAGGAGGCGTCCACTGCCTCGAGCAAAACCTCGGCGGACATCGATGCCTTTCTGCGATGGACGATCGCCGCGCTCTCGCTGTGCTCGTTGGTGATCAGGGTGAGGGCAAATGGCAGGTCGTCGTTGGCCATGAGCCGGGCGGTCAGCGGGCCGGGATCCGCGACCAGCACCGAAGTGTTGATCTTCTCGCGGTTGATGTCGTAGAGGACGAGCTCGTGCCGGCCCGGTGCCAGGTGCTCGAGCAGGTTGTCGACGACGGCGTCGACCGAGACGGTGGCGTCAACGGTCGACAGAAACACGAGAGTCGGTGGAAAGTCCTCGATCAAGCCGATGCCGGCTCGCCTCTCCACGGCCCTGGCCACCTGGCGGGTCAGACGATGGACCTGGTAGCCGGCATTGGCGGTGAAGGAGTTGTACTTGAAGGGATCGAACTCCGGCTGAATTGAGGTCCAGGCCATCTTTTCCAGGCCGGGTAGGATGGCCAGCCTGGCCTTCCACTTGGCCAGCGCGGCCGCGGGGGTGATGCCGATGGCCGGTGAGATCAGGACCAGGCTGCTCGGTACCGGCGATGCCTCGCCATCCAGAGCGGCGAGGGTGAAGTCGAGCGCCAGCGGCGCCCCGGTCGAGTAACCGATGATGTGGATCGCCCGTGGTCCGACCTTCGACGCCAGGTGATCCATGCCGAGGCGCACGACGGCGGCCATGTCCTCCCAGCGGACGGTCTTGAGCCCGGCGGGCAGGGTGCCGTGACCGGGGAGGCGCACGCCCACCACCCAGTAGCCCTGCTGGTGGAGACTCTCCCCCAGGGCGCGGAGACTGTAGGGCGAGTCCGACATGCCGTGCAGTAGCAGCACCCCGCCGGCGGGCTCGACGCTGGGCAGCTCGAAGCTGCGGTTCCAGTTGCGCTCCCATCGTTGTGGATCGGCGGCGCTGCCGGGGCTATACCGTTTGAGAGCGTAGGCAGACCCGGTGCCGACACGGGCGTAGACCTGCTCATCCAGTTGAGCGAAGAGCTCCTCTTCCAGCTGCAGGTAGTCGGCAAAGGTCGGGATCTCATCCGCGCGGCGGGCGGTGAGCTCCGCCGTCAGCTTCTCTGTGTGCCAGAGCTCGAGGTCCGGTCCGCCGCGCACCTTGACGATGTAGAGCGCCACGGCACCCAGCACAAAGCCGAGGATGGCCACCAGCAGGGAGAGACCCACGCGCTTGGCAATGTGTTTAGCGACCACGGGTCAAGACCCAGTAGACCGAACCCTCGCGCGAGTGGATGGGGTAGAGCACTCGGGTGCGCGGGGTCTCGGGATTGATGAAACGCAGAAACATGTCGTCGTAGACCTCGGGCGACTCGAGATAGAAGTTGTGAAAGTTGATCGTACGGTTGACGGGGGTGACATCCACCAGGGTGATGAGATCGCTGTCCGGCTCGATCAGCTCGGCCAGCCGGATGGCCTCTTCGAGCTGCTCCTGATTGACGTCGCGTGAGTCGAGGGTGCTCTCGCCGCGCCGCATTCCCCGATTGACGATGCGGCTCGCCAGCAGCGCCCGGTCGTTCGACGAGACATAGACCGTGAGATGTCGCGTCAGGGCGCTGATCTCCTCCTTGAACTGGTTGTCGAACTCATCGAGACCGACATCCGGCGCCGTCAGCACCACGTCTTCGATCTCCACCTCGGCGTCGGCCAGGTCGGCCTGCCGGTAGAGCAGGCTAAAGGCATCGGCCACCACCTGGCCACCCATGCTGTTGGCAACCAGCCAGAGCCTTTCGGGCTGGACCTCACGGATGATGAGCTCGAGGGTCTGTGCCAGCTCTGCGCCGGAGGCTTCGGCGACCTCGACGGCGCTTCGGTAGGCCGCCATCGGTCCCCCCGGCTGGTCCCCCGGCCAGTCGAAGAGCAGCACCGGGGTGTTGATGTCCAGAACATGGCTCACAAAAGCGGTCTTGCGCAGGGCGGAGGGGAACTGTTCCCGGTAACCGTGGACGATCACCAGCAGCGACCGGTGAGGGGAGTCCCGGATCATCTCGCGGAGCTGCCGGACGAGCTCGATCCGCTCGATCTCCCGCTCCTCACGGATGTCGATCTCCTCGTTGCGAAACCACTTGCTGGGATCGAAGATCACGGCGAGACTCAGAGAAGGCTCGATCCGAACATCGTAGGAGCCGAAGCGAAGCCTCGCCTCCCGCTCGGTGCTGAACCGCCCCTCGAGGGTGCCGTCGCCTGTCCCCGGACCGCGATTGGTGATGTAGAAGAAGCGGAGGGCACCCTCCTCGGCCACCCGCATCACCTGCATGCGGCGGAACTTGAAGGCCTCGGCGCGCAAGAGAGTGGCGCGTGTGGAGCGGAAGAAGAGGAAGCCGGCCCCGGCAGCAACAAAGAGGACCAGCGCCGCTCCGATGAGCAGGCGTCTTTTGAATCGCGTCATCTACTCGGGCGCGGACCCAGGACTGCTAGCGCTGGCGGACGCTGGTCAGCCGGATCGGCTCCGAGGCGAAGTGCTCGACGATGAGCTGATCCTTTGCCTCGTCCCAGCTGAGCTCAGCTCC
>JBAUDS010000156.1:0-2034 GCA_049678185.1 Thermoanaerobaculia bacterium | reverse complement strand
CTCTGACCCTGGTCTCCTCGGGCCTGAGCGGGTACGAATTCACATCTCCGGAGTACCGGGCTTCCGAGGCACAACTGGTCGAGGCATGGTTGTCCGCGGGCGGCAGCGTGGTCATTGCCTCAGACGGTCCGCTGTTATGGCACGACCCCTTGAAGACACTGGAAGTCTCGGTCACGCGGCAGAATCCTGGCGGTAGTGACAGCTCGGTGGCGGCCAATGAAGCAGTCGATCTACCAACGGCGATCAAGGCGACGACCCTGGATTTCGCGGGCCTGATGAACCACGATGACACCGTCGGAAGCATCGAGGAAGAGTACGGTGTGGAATTGGACCTGAGCGGTGACGAAGGCTACCGTGGCAACTTCACGAGTCGATGAGGACAGTAACAATGAGTAGAAGATCTCGTGCCCTATCCCAACAACAACGCTCGAATAATCCCCGCCCCAAACCGGCTCGTCAACAGCGTCAGCCCCCCTGCCAACAACACGCCGGCCACTAGCACGGCTACGACTTCCGACGCCAGGAGCGTGCCGATGTGGATCTTCGAGCCGCCGATCTTGGTCATCGTTTCGATCTCGCGGCGGCGCAGGCGGAGCGAGAGCATGAAGACCAGGGCCGCGGTAGCCAGGGTGGCGATGGCGACCAGCAGAATGGCCCCGACGACAAATCCCTGGATCGTGAGGATGGTGTCGAGCAGTTCGTTCATCACCGTGATGGGCTGGACTATCTGGCTGCGCTCGTCTTCTCCCTCGTAGCGTCCCATGAGGATGGTGCTCGACTTCTGATCATTGGGTACCGCGATGATGGCGCTGATGGGATAGCCGGAGAGGTCACCGTGAAAGTGGAAGGAGTCGATGTTGTCCTCGGTGATCTCGTTGAACTGCACCACCGAGGCGTTGGCGGTGATGGTGTCCCCTTCGCGTTTGAGCACCCCCGAGGCCGCCTCCGGTGTGGACAGATCCTGGTGACCGTGCACCAGTCCTTCGATGACCCACGTGGTCTTCAGGTCGACGATCACGGCTTCGTCATCGGCGGTGTATGAAGGCGCCAACACGCCGACGACCTTCATCTTGAGCGGGTAGACACCAGCCAGATCGAAGACGCTCTCGGGCGAGGAGACCACGGATCCTCCGACTCCGACACCGAGATCCTCCGCCACCTTGGCTCCGAGCACGCACTCACCCAAGACAGCCATCGGCCGGCCGGCAACGAATTCGAGATTCCGGAAGTCGAAGTACTCGAGTGTCGTGCCGACGATCGGGTATTGCCGCGATTGGAATCGGACATAGAGTGGGATCGGCTGCGCGAGGCCGGTTTCTGAAATGCGGATGGCCTCGGCCTGGGTGGTGAGCTCGGGAGTCTCGGTCTCGAAGTAGAGCGAGTTGAGCGCCAGCTCCAGGGGGCTCCCCTTGGCCCCCACCAACAACGGCGTGGCGTCCGCCCGCGCCGTCAGCTCCTCGGCGCTCTGACCGACGATGACATTGAGCCCCACCGGCAGGAAAACAATAAGAGTGATCGCGGCGATGAGAATCGCCGACTTGATGCGGTGGTAGGCCAGATAGCGCCAGGCCAGATAGAGAACGTCCTTCATGATTGGACCTGTGGGTTCTTGGATTCGGGTTCGTTGCGAGACGAGGCGGCCGGCCTCCGTGCCGGCCGATCCCCCGCCGGCATGTCATAAAACTCCCGAAAATCAATAACCCGTTCGAAACGAGGCAGCAGATCATGATCGTGCGTCACCGTCACCAGTGTCGCCCCGCTGACCGCGGCCGACTCGAGGAACAACTCCAGCACCCGGTCCTTATTGGTGGGATCCAGATTCCCCGTAGGCTCATCAGCCAACAGCAGATCAGGCTCAGCCAGCAGTGCCCGGCAGACCGCCACCCGCTGCCGCTCGCCCTGCGAGAGCAGATTGGCATAGCGGTCGAGCTTGTCGGCGATACCCATCTGGCCGGCCAGCTCGCGAGCGCGCTCGCGGACCTCCCTGGTCAGACTGAGCGACGAGTTGATGCGATAGGGCAGCAGTATGTTGTC
>JBAUDS010000155.1:0-18075 GCA_049678185.1 Thermoanaerobaculia bacterium | reverse complement strand
GCCTAGAATGAATCGTAAGCGAGGGGCTCGGTTCTGGGGAAGTAGGGAAGTGCCAATAGTCTTTAGGCGGCGCCTGCGACTCGACCTGCAACTTGACATCAAGCTAGAATTGACTAGAATACAAGAGAATACAAATGCCTTCAAAGGAATGTCATGTCAAAGACCGTTACCCTGCGACTCGATGAAGAAGTCTACGATGAGTTCCGGGAGGCTGCCGATGCGGAGCGACGGCCTCTCTCCAATCTGATCGAGAACGCTGCTTTGAAAGGACTTCGGGAGCAGCAATTCGTCGACGATGCGGAGATGGCCGAGATTCGATCCAATGAAGGCCTGTTGAAGAGACTGAAGGCGGGATCGAAAGACGCTGCAAAGCGCAGAGGGCGGTTTGTCGACTGACTACCGGATTTTCGAGACCCGGCAGTTTCAGAAAGATCTAGACTCCATCGCCAAGGCCGGTAAGACGGAGGTCAGTCGCAAGCTCCGTCGAGTCGTCTATCCCCAGCTTCAAATCCATCCGCACTACGGATCCAACATCCGAAAACTCAAAGGCTTTAGTCCCGATACCTGGCGCTACCGCATCGGGGCTTGGCGATTCTTCTACGAGATCGACGAGAACGAGCGAATCATCTTCATGATCTCTGCCTCACACCGCGGCTCAGCTTATTGAGACCCGGAGGGTCGAGGCAGCGTCATCGAAGGCAACATGGCCAACGATTCGCTAGTCGGACGAGCTGCGAAGCTATGATTCGCGGAGCCAGGCCAGGGCCGCTTCACGCTGGTCGGTCTTGAAGTTGCGCAGGTCGGGTTTGGTCACCGGGTCGAAGATCGTGGCCCAGACCGAAAGCCACCCGGCGTCACCGACGATCGCCATCCGCTCGACAGTGCCAAAGATGGCCCTCATGTGCTTGGCCTTTTCGGTGACCACACCGAGCTCGAAGCCGCTGTAGTCCTGCATGTCGGCATAGATGCGGATCTTGGTCCCTTCCTCGTGGGCCTTGGAGAAGCGCTCGAAGATCGGCGCTGCCGCCGTAGCCGTGATCTTGCCGCGGATCGCATAGGCCAGCACACCCTTTTCCGGATCGTCGAAATCGAGCAGCTCGAGCCCGCCGTCTGTCTCTTCGGTCATCATCGCTTCCTTTGCCTAGTTCCCGCTGGCAATTCTATTCGAGGAGCTGGTTTCTGAGCTGCTCGATCTCCTCGTCTTTTAGTCCGAGACCCTCCCGAATGTAGGCCGCCATCGAACCGTAGTTTTCGATGGCCGCATCGAGGGCGCCGTCGATGTAGAAGCCCTGCAGGATGTAGAAGGCCTCGACGTTGGTCATGTCGACCTCGTCGGGTGGGATTCCCATTTTCTGGGCCGCCATCTGGCGGATCTTGGCCAGGGTAGCCTCGACCTCTTCACGTCGGTATTCATTGGTCAGCAGGTAGTCCTCGCGGACGGTCTCCCATGGCACGCCCAGGGCGGAGAGGAGGATTGCTGTCGCGGTTCCCGTGCGGTGGACACCGTGGGAGCAGTGGAAGGCCAGGGGCCGGTTGGCGGGATCCGCAGCCAGCCGTAGAAGCGCCGCGTACTGCTCTTTGCCCTCGTCGAGAAGGAGGCTATGGAACTCGGGGTTCATCTCCGGCGGGATCTTGTCGAAATCGGCCGATTTGATGGCCGTCTGAGCCACCATCGTGAGCTCGGCAGCTCGGTCACCCTGGATGGGCTCGGGTAGCTCCCGGGCCCCTTCCGGCAGTCGATCACGGCCGTTCATCTCGATTTCTTCCGGCAGGAGGAAGTTGACCACGGTTCGAATCTCCAACTCCTCGAGCGTCGCCACGTCTTCATCAGTGAGATGGGGAAGCTCACCCGACCGGTAGACCTCGCTCCATTTCACAGTGCGGCCGTCGGCGGTCTCGTAGCCGCCGAGGTCGCGGAAGTTGGGCTGCCCGGCGAGGTCAACGTGCCGCTCCGGAGCCGGCGCCGATGCGACAGCCGGTTCAGGCGCGAGCTCGACGTCCTGAACACCAACAGACTCGCGTTGACGGCCGCAGGCCGGCAGAGCAATAACCGCAATGACGAATAACAATGTATTGAAATGACGGCTCGCGAAACTCTTCTTCTCATGCTTCAACATCACACGCCTCCATTCGCCACGGCGATCGGAGCTCTAGGACTCGGTTTCCGTGAGCTCGAGCGTCGACGGGTGGAAGAGCTCTTCGATGGTGAGCTGTCTACTGGTCAGCCCTTGCTCGTGGGAGTACTGGAACAAAGAATCCAACGTCTTCCGGTTCCCTTCGATCCCGTATGACCAATAGTTATCACCCATCAGCGCTCTCGTTTCGGCGAGCTCCTGCTCGAGCCAGGGCAGCGAGTCCTTGAAGAAGGCGGCGTTCCTCAGGTAGTCGTAGGCCAGAAACTTGGCTCGAGAATAGGCTCTAAAGACGGCTTCGGGCAGCCACGGATGCTCTTCGATCAGGTTTTTGCGCACCGCTACCGCGTGCATGATCGGGAAGATACCGGTTTTGGCAAAGTACGCACGCTCCGTCTTGCGGAAATCCGGGAAGAGGCGGCCAACGACCGGGTTGCCCTCCGCAAAGGCCTTGGGCACGGCGGCGTGGATGACGGCGTCCACCTCGCCGGAGACGAGCAGTTCGGACTCGTCGACCCCGGCGGGTGCCAGGCGAAATGAGACGTCCTCCGGCACCCTGTTCTCCTGCCCAGAGCTCTTGCCCGAAAGGGTGTCCGATACCGTGGAGGGAATCACCCACTCCAGGTCCTCGGGTTTGACGCCGTACTCATGCTGCAAAAAGCCTCGAATCCAGGTCAGCGAGGTCGAGGAATAGAGCGGTCCAGCCACCACCCTGCCGCGCAGGTCCTTGGGTCCTTCGATGCCGCGGTCGATCCGAATAAAGACACTCCGGTGCCGGAAGAAGCGCAGCGGGAAGACCGGGATCAAGGTGTAGTCCCGAAACCCGTCATTGGCGTAGGCCAACATGAAGGGGTGCAGACCGATCTCGGTCACGTCGAGCGTCTGCGGGCCGCTGAATACGTGTGTGTTCAGGTCGCCGATCTTTGAAACCTCGAAGGTCACGTCGGCGCCCTCGATCGACACACGCCCGTCGATCAGCCCATCGACGCGGTCGTACTTGTAACCAGCCATGGCGATGGGCAGTCCGTTCGATTCCTGGGCCGGCGATCCACCCTGATCGTGCGATGGCGTCGTCGTCGCCTTGCCACATGCGCCCAACGTGCTCGCGGCACCCGCGGCCAAGGCAGCCGTCTTGATGAAATCGCGGCGGGAGGTGTTCCTGATCGAGCTCATTCAAGCCTCCTATTCAGGTCCGCCTGCTAGAGGTGCCGAGCGCTCGGGAGATTCCCAGCTGAAGGTCGCCGATGGCCGCTCGCGAATCAACCCCCCTGACGGAGGTGGTCGAAGTTCTCTGCAACGGCCACGATGTACTTCTTGGCCTCGAACTCGATCGTCGTCCTGGCGGCATAGGAAAGCCCATTTGAGAGTCGATCGAAGTGGGTTTCCCCGCGCACCCTGTCGCCATCCATGACAGTCCAGAAGCTGAAGGTCCGTAGCTCGTTGGTTCGTGGATCGATCACGTAGCTCACGGTGTCTCCCTGCGCCAGGAAGCCAGTGCCTTTGATCTCGATCGTGCCGTCGGGTCGGGGGATAACGGGCGCCTGCTGAAAGAAATCGACCAACGTTCCAGTGCTTGGCGAGGAGTAGTTCCGCACCAGTTCCGCGATCGATGCCGCATACTCCTTTGCCGCTTTCTGCTTCTTTTTCTCCACCTGGCCGCGAACCCCACGCTTTTTCGAATCCTGTGGCTCACTGAGCGGCGTCTTATGCAGGGTTCCCTGGCTGTCGTAGCGCATGTGGTAGAGCCGCTCCGGCCGCGCGGTACCGTCGACCGTCACCCGGACGCTCATCTTCCAGGTGTACTGCATCATTGCGCTGGCGTTCCGCTGGGCCACGTCGCTGAAGGCGAGCGCCTGCAGCGCCGGATCCTGCCCCTGGGCGACAGCCAGCCCGGTTACGAGTATGCAAACGGAGAGAGTCGCCAGAGCCACCCGACTCCGCAGCCCAACTCTCGATGGTCGCCGCTTGTGGGCTTGCCTACGTCGCATGGGGATCCTCGACCACCATGTAGATCGTCTCCCCATCGCTCGCGAATGGCTTGTAGTAGGTGCCGTCGTAGAGGAAGTAGGTCTTGCCGGCAACGCTCTGTTCGTCGGCCTCTTCGGGTAGGTACGGAACGGTCGCGCCGACCGGAGGCCCAACGACCTCGTAGTTATAGTCCTCGTCGGTCATCGGCACCTCGGCGAGCGCGGCTTCGGCCTCGGCGGCCTCAGAATCGGCGCTCATGGCGGCGGTTATCGCCGTTTCGGTCGACTGCTGTGGAGGCGGCTGCTGCGCGGGTGCATCGGTTGCCACGTAGTAAGCGCCGTCGACGTAGTAATACGGGGTAGTGCCTACGTAGACCACTGTCGTGTAAGCGGGCACGGCGTAGACCACCGCTCCAGGCGGTGGTGAGGTGACCACATAGCCGGTGCCGGAGGGTACGTAGTAGACCCCCTTGTAATAGTAGTAGCTGGTTCCGGTGACCACCACCGTCGTCGACTGCTTGGGTTGCGACGAGTAGTAGACACCCAGCTTGATCAAACCGGTGACCGTGCGCCACCTGTAATAGTCCCGCCGGGCGGATTCCCAAGCGCTGTATCGCCCGTGGTACCGGCCGTGATGGTAGCCACGGGAATAGCCGTGACTGGCTCCGGCTCGGTAGCCGGCGCGGGCGGACTGGCGATTGCTGGGTAGGGTCGTCGGCGTAGTCGGAGCACCGGCTCGTGCTCCGGCCCGAGCGCCCTCCTTGGTGCCGGTCTTCTCGTAGCCCCGCTGGGCTCCCCTACTAGCGCTCTTCGAGCTCCCCTGCTTGACGCTGCCCCGGCTCCCGGCTTCAGATTCGGCAACGGGCATGAGGAGGCTCCCGAGGATCAGAAGCGTACCGACGGCGATTGCTATGAGCTTCATGGCTCGACCTCCCTCTCCTGATTTGGCAACTCCCGGACCGGCAGGAACTCCATTGGGGCGGACCCGGCCGGCGGCTCGAACTCGAAGTAGTGGTCCGAGAGACGCGGCTGGAAGTCCCAGTTCGAGAACCTGGCCCGGTACTGCGGCGCACCTGGCTCTTCCTTGTAGGTGATCACCAACTGGCGAGGCACAGGCCGCGGCCCGTCGTCGATCCAGATCTGCCAGTCGAGTATTTCGCCTGAGAACGCCAGATGGAAGCTGGGCATTCCATCGACTGAGTGCCGGCCGACGACGACGCCGAGCTCCGCGCTGCCGGTCAGCGCAGCGTACGGGTCCGAGTAAAGCAAATCCGCGACGGGCACCGAATAGCCGAATCGCTCGAAGAGAAGATCGAGGGCGGCATCAATCTCACCCGGGGCCTCCGTTTGCGCATAGAGGTTCGTGGCTCTGTCCAAAAGGGTCATGACGTCGCCGTCGAATACAAAGCTACTTTGTCGCTGGTCTCCGTCGTGGACCACGTGCAGACCATCGGGGCGCCGCACTGAGATCGTCGCCACGGCGCCGTACTGAATCTCCTGTTCCCAGTCGGCGAATTCGTCGTAAGCGATGCTGGCGCGGAACGAGAACTCGTCGGCGCTACTCAAGTAGTCGCTCATCGCTCGCAGAACCCGATCCGCTTGCTCTTCGATGGCGGGCTGAGCGTGGGCCGTCGTGCCGGCCAAAAACGCACCGACAAACATCAGAACAAAATGATTCTTCATGTCATCTCCTGACCAGGACGGAATCAGTCACGAATAAGCCAGTACGGTAGTAGGCCACTCTTCGTTGCAGGTTCGTCTACTGCCCGACGTCCGGATCGACCTGATACTCCCAGGGGAGCTCGTATTCAATGAATTCGAACAGGTCGAACGGCAGGTCCTTCATGTCGATTGGAGGCTCGGACAAGGCCTTGGTTTCAGGCCGTGCGTTCGAGACCCCGGTGAAGGCCGGTCCGTGCGCTCGCGAAGAGTGCGGGTATCTCTGCTTCCAGAGCTCGTGCCGCGCCCGCATCCGGTTGAAAGCCTCGTTGGCGGGTAGCATGTTCACCAGCATGGGGCTTTTCTCTCGCGTGTCGGAGAGGAGGTCGTAGTAGGCGGCGCCGATACCACTCGCGGCCGTGGGATCCGGTGAGATCCAGTGCTTTTTGACGTTGCCCTTGACCGTGGCGCCTAAATTGGGACCTTGGTAGATGAACACGTAGTCCCGGCGGCCGTGGGTATCGCCCTTCAAGAAGAGGGCGGTCTGATCCTGGCCATCGATGACGCGGTCGGTGGGCACCTGGTCCAGAGCGCCGCCCAGCCGAGCGAAGGTGGTGAACAGGTCCACCTCGTGGATCATGTCGCCGACGATCTGCCCCGGCTCGATGACGCCTGGCCACCAGGCGAAGGCGGGCACACGGACGCCACCCTCCAGAAAGTCCCCTTTGCCACCGCGGAAGATGGTCTCGGTCATGCCGAGGCCCGGCGGCGGGTTATGAGCCATGGGACCGTTATCGGCCATGGCTATCAACAACGTGTTCTCCGCGACACCAAGCTCTTCGAGCTCGTCCATGAGCTCACCGATGAACGCATCCACGTTGTATTGCATGGCGTCGGTGTAGAGACCGCGGTTGACTGTCTGCTTCTTCGGGTTTGGAATAAAAGACGTCATCATCGGCCACCAGGCGACATAAAAGGGCTTGTCGGCTGCGGCATTCCGGCGAATGAAATCGAGCGCCCGCACCTTGGTCTCAGGGTCGAAGGCATCGTAGTCTTCCTTGGCGGTGCCTCGCCACTCGCGTCCGGGCTCCCCCTTCTTGCCTTCGATGTAGCCGACATAGCCATGCTGAACAAACCTCGAGTCGAGCTTGTAGGGATCGGGTACGAGCATCTCTTCCTTCAGGCCCATAATGGCGTTGGCCCCTTCGCCGACCTCGTTGAACAGACTGAAGACCTGGTTGTAGACGCCAAAGAGAGTCTCGTCGAACCCCTGGTTGTGGGCGTAGCTCTGCTCGATATCGCCCAGGTGCAGCTTGCCGTACATGGCGGTCGCGTAGCCGGCGCCGGAGAGCACCTCGGCGATAGTCACCTCCTCGCCTCGCATGCCGGAATACTCGATGGGGAATCCGATCACGTACATACCAGATCGAACCGCGAGGCGTCCTGTTAGAACGGCTGCGCGGCTCGGTGTACAGCCCACCTCGGTGTACATTCGCGTGAACAGAATTCCCTCCTCCGCAATGCGATTGAGGCTCGGAGTCTCGAAGCCGCGAATTTTGCTGATCGCAGGGATCCCAACGTCGCCAAAGGACGTGTCATCCCACATGACGTGGATGATGTTGGGCGGTGTGCCGTACTTGGCGTGTAGCTCGGCGAGCTTGGCGTCGAGCATTTCATCCTCGACGGTCCATCGTTTCCCGTTCTGCGCCTCCAGGATGTAGTACTCGGCGTCATGGACGATCTTGCCGCCCTGCGCCCAAGAGATGCTCGGCAAGCTGCTGCCGAGAAGAATCAGCAGGACAATGGCGAACACTCTGGTCGAATTCATGGTTTCTCCTTTGGACACCTACTTCCAGCTGGCGAAGCCTGTGTCCCTTGGTGTAATTCGAGAGATCGTGGGGCTGTACTATACAATCGCTAGTGCCAAAATCAAGAAACCGCCATGTCGAACAGTGGGGAGGTGTAGAAATGCCTCGATTTCTCATCGAAATCCGACACAGCGACGAATATGAAGGGTGCGTCAAGGCGTTGGATGCGATTGTCAACTTCGGCTCGCACCTGGTCACCAACGCCGAGTTCGGGTGCGAGGACGGGGAACATTGCGGATGGCTGATCGTCGAAGTGGACACCCGCGCCGAGGCCCTGCAAATGATACCTCCTCAACTCCGTGACGGCGCTCGGATCGTTCAGTTGAGGAAATGGACCCGAGTCGAGATCGAAGCGATGATGAAGGAACTGGAGGCTTGACGGGGCGAAGCGGGATGGGTTTGGGCGTCTGGGAGGACAGAAGACTCTTCTGAGCAGGAGCACCCAGTCGAGTAAGCGGCCGGGCGCCACCGGCACGTTTTCTCCCTTTCGGCTCTCATTCAAAAAAACGAGGGCCGCCCGCGGGCGGCCCTCACTCGCCTCCATCCAGCGAGATTTCCGGCTTAGCTTCCCACCTCCAGCACCCGCATCATCTCGTGGTCCTCGTGCGAGAGGATGTGGCAGTGCCAGACGTAGCGGCCCGCCTTGTCGAAGGTCACCTTGATGCGGGTGACCTGCTCCGGCAGGGCGGTCACCATGTCCTTGGGTGCATTCTCGACGTACCCGTCGTCCTCTTCGAGATTCACGTCATTTCCGACCACCACGTTGGTGATAACCGGAGCAAAGCCAATCTCGCCGTTGTGCTGAGGCACCTCCTGACCGGGGTCGCCATCATCGGATTCATAAATGATCTCGCTGCGGCCCAGGATCTCGAAGTGCACCAGATGCAGGTGGACCGGGTGCGCATCCCCAGTGAAGTTGTAAATCTCCCACTCCTCGGTATCTCCCAGGGCCGGGTTCTCCGTCGTGGGACTGTGCCAGGCAATTGCGCTCCACACGGGGTTTTCCGGTGTCCACGTGTTCGCGCCGAGCAGCGGCTGAAGCCGCCCGAACTCGTCCTTGCCCTCGAATAGCGCCACCTGTCGCGTCGACCCCGGGTCACCGATCGACGGCCCGAAATCGATTTCGTCCGGCTCGAAGTTATAGGCTTGAGGGGGCAACCCCGCCGCGTCGGTGGCATCATCGAGGCTTAGAACGACATCGAAGGCCATGATGCGGTCGGTCTGCCGATCCGGGAAGACATCTCCTTCACCCGGATCGCTCCCGAAATCGCCGCCGAACGGCGCATCCCATCCGAAGTTCTCCATGATGATCCGTTTGTCGGCGAGACCGTCGAAGTCAAAGACCACGTCGTAACGCCCGCCCGGCTCGAAGACCAGGGTGTCGGTCTGGGTGGCGGCGACCGCCAGGCCCTGATCGCTGCCGATCACCCAGAACGGCAACGGCGCCCCGGCGCCGCTCAGATCGGTAGCGTCCAGGTCCACCGCCCGGAAGCGGACGACCAGGAAGCGCGAGTCAGTGCCGTTCAGCAACCGCATCCGGTAGTTGCGCGGCTCGACATCGGCCTTGGGCCAGATCTTGCCGTTGACCACCATGTGGTCACCGAAGAACTCGGCCAGGGCCGAGGGTTGCGGCACATCGTCGTCGTTCAGACCTTCGCCGGTGATGAAGTCTTCCCAAGCGGGATCACCCGGGAAGGCCGGGTAGAAGAGCGCGCCGTTCTTTGTGAACATGCGGTCCTGGATGGCGTAGGCCAGCTCATACGGCCAGGCAGGCAGCCCCAGCGAATTTCCGGGCGTGCCGTCGTCGGGACCGCCGGCACCGTCGCGCACGAAGTAGAACCCCGCCAGGCCGGCGTAGACGTTGAGCCGCGTGATGCCCAGGGCGTGGTCGTGGTACCAGAGGTTACCGGCCGACTGATCATTGAGGTATTCGAAGTCCTTGATGATGCCGCCAAGCGGCGCCCACTGCGGGCCGACGATCTTGTAATCGGGGCTCCAGAAGAACTCCGGATTGCCGTCGAACTCGGAGGCGGAGTGGCCGCCGTGTAGGTGGGTGACGATCGGCACGCCGTTCTTCTTGATGCTGTAGTGCTCATAGCCGGGCAGGCTGTAACACCAGTGGAGCGAGGTGTCGACCGGCAGCAGGTGCTTACGGCCCAGGTCGTTGTTCCAGCGCACGGTGGTCGGCGTGCCACTCTGCACCTGGAAGGTGCGGCCGGGCCAGCTGACGCCGCGCTCGTCGTCGTAGCCGTAGCCCCACAGGTTGGTGTCGAGCCTTTTGCCGGTGCCGTTTTTGCGCAGCCCGGTCTGCTGCACCATCTCCTTGACGTAGATGTTGAAGTTGCCCGCCATGGAACCCTGCTTGACCGGCTCGAAAATGAAGCCCGGGTCGAGGGCGTTGGGCGCATACTCGACGAACTTGGGCTGTACCGCCGGGTCGCTCAGCCCGGAAGCGAGCGGTACGGCATACGCCTTGCTCATCCAACCGAACTTCGACTGGGCCCAGGCGCCGGCACCCGCCAGGGTGCCGTACTTGATGACCTGTCTTCGGGTTGGCACGGTTCTCCTCCTTTCTTGCCCAACGTTGCATTGGGCAGTTGACAGCGGCGGTTGTCGCCACCTCGAGGACCGCCCCGCTGGAGCGGGCACGATCTCCCAAGGAATTTGGGGCCCGGGATTGCGAGCCCCATCTCACGCTCCACGCCGCTGCGGAATCAATCCCTGATGACGCTATTGTTGCTGAGTCGAGTCGGATCAGGACCATCTAACGGGATAGGGTTGCACCTATCCCGAGGGGTGGGAGTGGTTGTCCTGGGCCTCGACCCGGGTGGTCTAACCCGAGCTCGCTACGCTTTCGGTCGCAGCCAGCAGGCTAAGGCGGGTAGCAGGACGATCGCCCCGAGCATGTTGACCAGGAACATGAAGGTCAGCAGGATTCCCATATCGGCCTGAAACTTGAGTGGCGAGAAGATCCAGGTCGCGACGCCGGCCGCCAGGGTGATGCCGGTGAAAACGACTCCGTTGCCGGTGACGTTCAGGGTCTTGCGATAAGCCTCCTGGGTCGGCAGCCCCTCGGCGAGGTAGCTCCTAAAGCGGCTGTAGATGTAGATCCCGTAGTCGACGCCGATGCCCACGCCGAGGGCGACCACCGGCAGGGTGGAGACCTTGAGGCCGATCTCGAGCAGGGCCATCAGCGCATAGGCGAGGATCGACACGAGGGCGAGCGGGACCACGATGCACAGAGTGGCCCGCAGCGACCGGAAGGTGATCAGGCACAGAAGAATGATCGCCGCAAAAACCCACATCAGCATCGGGAACTGGGCGCCAGACACCGTCTCGTTGGTTGCGGCCATGACGCCTACGTTGCCGGAGGCGAGACGAAATCGCGTCTCTTCGGATCCGTGCTCGGTCTCGTACCTCTTGACCTCTGACACGATGCGGTCGATGGTCTCGGCCTTGTGATCCGCCGTGTAGATGTAGATCGGCATCACGCTGCATTCCGAGTTCAGCAGACCGGTGCTGGTGTCGATATAGGTCACCGCCTGCGCCATCGTGGACGGGTTCCGCGGCAGCTCACGCCACTTCAGGCTGCCCTCGTTCCAGCCGGAGTTGATCATCTTGGCGACACCGCCGATGCCCAGGACCGATTGCACTCCGGGCACGTTTCGCATGTGCCACTCGAAGCGGTCGATGGTGGTCATGATCCGGTGCTCGGTGCAGGCCTCGGGCGCCGCTTCCACGATCACCGCGACCACGTCCACCCCGATGGAGAAGTGCGTGGTAATCACATTGGTGTCAATGTTGTATTGGGAGTCCGAGCGAAGCTCCGGTACTCCTCGGTGAAGATCGCCTATCTTGATCTTGGTCGCCTCCCAGCCGCCTGCTGCGAACAGCAGCCCGGCGACGACGATGATGATCGCCGCGTTCCGCGGGGTGGCCACCTTGGAGAATGTGGTCCACAGGTGAGCGTACTTCTGGGCTCTCTTGCGGAGCTTCTCCAGATACGTCTCATCGAGGTGCACGTATGAGAGAAGAACCGGCACCAACACCAGATTGGTGAGGATGATCGCAGCGATTCCGAGACTGGCTGTGATCGCCATCTCCTGGATCATCCGGATCTTGATCAGCATGATGGTGATGAAGCCGATGGTGTCGCTGAGCAGCGCGATGCCGCCCGGCACCAGCAGCCGCCGGAAGCTCGACCTCGCCGCGGTCCCGCTGTCGGCACCGTCGAAAACCTCTGCGCGGAAGGCGCTTACCATCTGCACGCCGTGGCTGACCGCGATGGCGAAGACCAGGAATGGCACCAAGATCGACATCGGATCGATGCCGAAGCCAAGCAGGGTGAGCATCCCCAGCTGCCACACCACCGCGATCAGCGAGCACGCAAGCACGATGAGTGTGAGCTTGATGTTCTGCGAGTAGACGTAGACAAAAACCGCTGTGATGCCAAACGCGATCAGGAAGAAGAGCACCACTCGCGCCGCACCGGAGGCGATGTCGCCGATGACCTTGGCGAAACCGATGATGTGGTAGTCGAAGTCGACGCCGATCTCGTGGTTGCTGTACTTGGACCGGACCCCCTCCAGCTGGTCGGCGGCGTCAATGTAGTCGAGGCGCTCACCGGTGTTTGGGTTGACCTCGAGGAGCTCCGCCACCACGATCGCCGCCGAGAAGTCGTTGGCCACCAGCCGTCCCATATAGGCCGACTTGAGGATGTTTTCGCGCACCTTGGCCAGCCCCTCGGGTGTGGGCTCGAAGTCGTCCGGGATGACGTTGCCACCCGAGATGCCGTCTTCCACCACCTCGGTAAAACGGACGTTGGGTGTAAAAAGCGACATGACCCGGGTTCGATCGATCCCGGGAATGAAAAAGACATCGTCGGTGAGCGCCTGTAGGACCTCGAAGAACTTGGGGGTGAAGATGTCCCCATCGCGGGCCCGGACGGCGATGACGACGCGGTTGGCCCCTCCAAACTCGTCGCGGTACTGGAGGTAGGTCTGCATGTACTCGTGCTCGAGCGGTAGCAACTTCGAAAAGCCCGCGTCGATGCGGAGATTCGAAGCCTGGTAGAGCATGAACACTGTCATCACGGCGAAGAAAGCGACCACCAACCGCCGGTTGCCAAAGACAAGTTCCTCGAGCTTGGTGACCATGCGTTACCTTTCCTTTCGGCCGGTGAGGTCGTCCAGGGGAAGGGTTCTTACTCCAAACTCGCCAACCAACAGCAACGAATCCTCGGATACTCTCACCACCGCCGAGATGCCGCGGCGGTTCGACAGCTGGAACAGATCGAAGGTATTCCCACCGTCATTGGAGATCAGAGTGACGCCGCCGAGTCCGGTGATGAGGATCCTGCCGTCGTCCAGCCGCAGCCCGTCGGTGAGCATGGCCACGGTGCCGGTCTCCAGCTCGGTCCAGCTCTCCCCCGCATCCTCCGAGCGGAAGAGATGCCCGCGCAGGCCAAACAGCAGCAGCGTGTCACCGTCCAGTGGAAGAGTGGCAAAGAAGGAGCCGGAGTAGGGTGAGGGGAGCTCGGTCCAGGTGACTCCCTCGTCGTCCGAGCGGTAGCTCATGCCGGCCTCGGCGGCCATGTAGAGACGGCCGTCCGCGGCCCTGGCGAGGTGGTGGAGATGGAAGTCGTCTTCGCCGATGGGCTCGAAGCTCCAAGTCGTGCCGCCATCCGAAGTGACGTAGAAGCTGCCGTAGGCGCCGATGGCGAAGCCGTTGTCGGCATCGGCGAACCAGACATCGAAGAGTGGGCTCTCCTCTTCCGGCGCCCAGTGGACCCGTTCCCAGGTCGTGCCGCCATCCGTGGTGCGGAGAATCACCGAGTCGTGGCCCACGGCCCAGCCGAGGTCACGATCGTGGAAGAAGACACCGGTGAGAGCCGCCCTGGTCGGCACTTTGGCCTGGTTCCAGATCTCACCCCCATCGGTGGAAATTAAAATGTGTCCACGCCCGCCGACCGCTACCAGAGCGCCATCCGCGGCGGCGGCGTCCAGCATCAGCGAGCGCCCGGCCAGTGCCGCTTGGACAGCGAACTCGGGCGCCGCCTCGTCCTGAGCCGGCGTCATCTGTGCGCCAGCGAGGACCAGCGCGAGCAAGATCGTGACGCGCATCGACCGGGTTCTGAGCCCATGAGCCCGGCAGGGTGAGATTTTCACTGAGTCCCCTCCCTTCTGCGATTCCCCCGAGAACTAGGTCTAAGGGAGGCCGGGTCACTGTGAGCCCGACCACCCCTTTGGTTAAAACGCTAGCGCTTACCTGCCCGACGCAGGGCTGCCGGGGTGTAGTCCTCCATCGTGCGCTGGATCTCGAAATTGTAGGGCGGATTATTGCCCTTGAGGCCGATGGCCAGGTAGCGGCCCGCCTGCAGGTCGGTATGAACCTCGAGTGTGGTCCAGATGGTCGGCACGCTGTAGTAGTTGATGACGTGTCCCTCCGACACCCGCCACAACTGATCGCGGTTGTCGTAGGTGTCGACCGCCACGATCTGCCAGCTGTCCTCGTCCAGGTAAAACACGCGTCGCTTGTAGATGTGGCGAGCACCCTCCCTGAGGGTCGAATCCACCACCCACACCCGGTGGAGCTCGTAGCGCGGGAGATCCTGGTTGATGTGGAGAGGAGTCAAGATGTCCCTGTTTGTCACCGATGGATCCTGCAGCTTGTAGGCGTTGTAGGGGACGTAGATCTCCTTTTTGCCCACCAGCTCCCAGTCGTAGCGGTCGACGGCGCCGTTGTACATGTCGAACTGGTCCGAGGTGCGCATGGCGTCGGCGGCCGTACCGGGGTTGTCATAGGCCACGTTGGGGGCCCGTCGGACGCGCCGCTGACCCGGGTTGTAGAGCCAGGCTTGGCGATGCTCCTTGACCTGGTTCATGGACTCGCGGACCAGCAGGATGCCGCCGGCGAGACGGGCCGGCGCCATCACCCTCTGTTTGAAGAAAAGGATGGTGTTGTTGAGGTCGGCCTCGGTCTTGCCCTCCATGCTGTAGAGCATGAAGAACTCGTCATGGAATTGGACCAGGGTGAACTTGCCGCCCCTGGTGGGTGCCGCCTGACCGATGTCACGCGAGGCGCTCTCGCCTCGGTAGCGCAGCAGGTGATTCCAGATCGCTTCGACACCGACCTTTGGAATGGGGAAGGGGATACCGTTGATGGCCCCCTCCACGCCGAACCCGTTCTCCACCAGATGGGCGGTGCCGGCGATCTCCTTGGTCATGTCGTAGATCCGTTGCGGAAAGGAGGCGCTCCGCCGGGTCGGATAGACGTTCATCTTGTAGGTTTCCGGATAGGTCTCGAAGAGCGCCTTTTGACCCACCGTCAGCTTGTCGGCGTACTGATCTACGTTCGCCGCGGTGATGGTGAACAGCACCGCATCGTCCGCAAACGGATCGACGTAGTGGGTTCCGGACTCCCAAGCCGCTGGCGGGCTCTTGATGCCGCCATCCCAAGCCGGGATTGTCCCCTCGCTGTTGCCACCCATCTCTCCCCCAAGTGGGGTGAGCGTGGTCCCCAATGTGGCGATCTCATCCGCTGACAGCTCGGCCCGCGCACTCGCCGCCATACCGGCGGCAAGCATCAGTGCGCAGCCGAGAAGAATCATCGAGTTTTTACGCATCGTTGTCTCTCCCTTCCCCTAGAACGAGTACTTGACGAAACCGCCGATGAAATCGCGGTCGTTGATGAGGTTGTAGCGGCTCGCACCGCTGTAGATGGTGTAGCTGATGTCGAGCTGCCAGGAATTCTGGAAGTCGGCCAGCAGGCCAATCGAGAAAGCCTTGCGGCCGTCGATGAAAGCGCCACCCGGACCCGGTGTGATGCCACTGACATCGTGCTGCCAGCCAAAACGGGGCGACAGGCTCCAGGCGCCGATGACGTTGTTGTAGGTCAGACGTCCGACCAGCCGGTAGCCCCAGGAGAAGTCGTCGGCAAAGTGCTCGGGTTGCTCGTAAGCCTTGCCGGGGTGGGCGGCACCGGGATTGTTGGTCGACATGTAGGGGTTGCCGCTGGTGTAGGTGCCCGGACCCTCGAACCTGAGCTCGTCTTTGCTCGGCATGTCGTAGACATTGTTGAAGCCCATCTCCAGCAGGATCACCCCCTGGTTGGCCGCCAGAGCGTTGGAGAAGATCTTGGTGAGGGTGAACTGGGTCTGCGACGAGTCGAGCTGCCGGTAGCCGGCAATCTCCTCGGAGAAGCCGACCCCGCCCGGCACCACCTGGTTCATGGCGGCAAACGCCGGGTTGATCGGCGACAGCGCCGCAAACAGCAGCTCCACGTCGTCCACCTGATAGGGCGCGTCCTGTCGATAGGAAAACTCACCCTGGAAGGCGATGCCCGTGGTGCCGAGCTGGGCGTTCCAGCTCAGACCGTAAAGCTTGATGTCTTCGGGGTAGGCGGTAAACCACCTCGCCGTCTGGGCAAAGGCGTCGATGAAGGCGGCCTGCCCCGCCTGGGCGGCAAGGGCATCGACCGCCGGATTGGCACCCGGTGGCACGCCAGCCGCGGCGTAGACCACCCCCGCTGCCGACTGCGCCGCGGCCTGTCCCTGACCGGCACCCTGTTGGGATCCGGAGATGCCGTTGATGGTGGGAAGCCGGCTGTGGTAGTTGAGATAGTAGAAGCCGAACTCGGTGCCGCCCCAGTTGGGCATGAACCAGCGCAGCGCCAGGCCGTATTGACCGCCGTCCTCGGCATCCTGTGTCTCGCCCCGGGGAACACCCATAAACGGGTGGTCCGCCGGCGGTTGGATGAAACCGGGCGAGTTACCGGTGTCGGGGAAGCTGGCGAAGGCCAGGAACACGGTCTCGCCTCCGCGGCCGACAAAGTCGTTGGTGGAGAAGTAGGTGCCGGGCGGGTCGATGACTGTCTCTTCCCACTCGTATTGATAGAAAGCCTCGAGTGACAGATTTCCTGACAGATCGGCCGACCCCCACACCATGCCCTGGGGCCGAAAGGCCTCGCGGAGCTCGGCACCGGGCACCCGCAGAGCCGACACATCGACCGAGTTGATGACGCTGATACCCCCCTGGATGAAGGTGCTCTCACCCCAGTTCAACACCTGCCTACCGCCGCGGATCTCACCACCACCATTGCCGAGGGGGAATTGCCACCAACCATAGGCGTCGAGCAGCTCGACCCGGCTACCAGCCCAATCCAGCGCCTCCTTGGTGAGCTCGGTGCGCTCGCAACAGTCGTTCTCGAGTGCATAGTCGTAGAAACCGCTGCCGCGGATGAAGAAACCGGCTGTGCTCTTCTTCCACCCGAGGTAGCCGAATCCGAGATCGACGGTGATCTTGCCGGCGTTGCTGGTGAACGATCCCTTGTCGAAGTTGAGGTTGCCGTCGTCGCCGTTGACCGACCACGCGGTACCGCCTTCGAAGGGGCTGATGATGCTCTTGTCACGCTCCTGCATGCGATAGCGCGCGCCCCACGACAGCGTGGTGTCCAGATTGAGCCGGAACGTGCCGGTCGAGGACGACAGGTCGATCCCTTCGACCGGCGCCACAAAGATGACCGTCAGAGCTGCCGCGAGGACAATCCGGCCCAGGTCTCGCCCTCGCGAAATCAGCCTGGATTCTGGTTTTCTACTCATCTCCTCCCTCCTATCATCCGTCCTGATGGAGCCCGCAAAATCCACGGGCGGGACTGCCCACCGAGACACTCGCTCGGTGATTCAAAGCTGAAGTCGGGTATCGGTAGAAAACTGAGGGGGTGGTGTGGCCAGGAGTTGCGCCACCCAGCGAGATATACCAGTGACGACCCGTGGCAACGCAGGGTCGCCACGGTCCCACCTTCCCTCCAAAGATGGACATAGAGAGCATGGCACTCTCGACACTAAATGACGTCAATGAGCATAGCACAGGGCCGGTTTTGGCCCGATCGCACTGAAAAACAAAGGAGAAAAGAGGATCCGAATCACCCTTGAATCGACTTGGTCGAGAGGCGGTAGAATCCGGCGGCCGACCGGTAGTGGCGATGGTCGAGCGGAGGCAGCGAAGATGAGATTCAGATCCAAGTCCCAGAGGCTCTTGTTGTGGACGCTGGCGGTGCTGGTTGTCCTCTCGGTATCGTCGGCCGGAGCGCAGACCCCCGCGACCAAGACCCTGTGGGTGGCCCACTACCGGGTCGATTGTGTGGGGGTGGGACCGCAGAAGTGTCTGTTGGTCAAGGAGGAGCAGTACTCACCGTGGCAGTTCTTCTACGGCCAGATCGAGGGTTTCGACTATGTGGAGGGCTATGCCTACGAGCTGCGGGTGGTCGAAGAGAAGATCGACAACCCGCCGGCCGACAGCTCGTCGATCAGGGTCAAGCTCGTCGAAGTCATCAACCGCTACGACTCCATGGACGCGCCGGCCGAGCCTGTTCCCATGCAGGGCCCGCCGCGTGTCGTGGAGCCGGCTGCGGACCCGAGCCCGCCAGCGGCTCCGCAGCCGGCCGCATCGG
>JBAUDS010000154.1:0-20345 GCA_049678185.1 Thermoanaerobaculia bacterium | reverse complement strand
GCCACGTTGAAGCCCCGCTGCTCGAGCCCTTTGCTGAGCGCCAGGAACACCTTTTCCGTCGAACAGATGCTCGCCCCCCAATCCCGATCCATCACCACATCCCCGTAGACGACCGGCAGCAGACCTCGAGCGAGTGCTCTCTCCAGGGGCTCGAGCGTCACTTCAACCGGCTCCCCGCCCGCTGCTACCAGAAAGCTCGACGGTGCCAGAGAGAAGGGCAAGGCCCCCTGCTCCCGCAGAGCCTCCACCACCAGACGGTGGAGGGCGGCCGCCGCCTGTTGGGTGGCGACAACACCGGGAAGCTGCTCCGACCCTATCTCGCCCGGGTGGATCCGGTGCTCGTCCGCCGTGGCGTGCCCAAAGGAGCCGCTGCCATGACCCACGACCAGAACGCCGGGGCTCTTATGTGCAGCCTCCTTTAGCTCACCGGCGAGCCGGCCGGCAACCTCGGCGCAGAAACTCCCGGCCCGTCGCTTATCGGTCAATAGACTCCCGCCCAGCTTGACGAAGGTCAGCTCTCGGGGCTTCAAAAGAGGTGCTCCTCGGAGGTCTGTGGCCCCTTTCCCACACCGTCCCGAATCACCGTGCTCACCTCGGGGATCGCTTCGAGCTCCTTGGCGACGCGCTCTTCGTCCTCCGGCAGACAGATCGTGTGGACGTTGGCTCCGGCATCCATCGTCGCGCACACCGCCAGCCCCACGCTCCGCAGCCGTCTGATGGTGGCCAGGACTGTCAGCGTGCCCGGCTGCCAGTAGTAGATCGGGGGATTCGACGACATGGCGATCAGATGCAGATCGATGGCCTCCTCCTCGACCACCGGCGCCAACTTCTCGAAGCTCTTTTCTTGGATGGCGGACCGGACCCGCTCGAGACGCGAGGGCAGGAGCTCGAGCCGCGGCGCGAAGTAGGGACTGGTGGTCGCCAGCCGGTGCCCCTGCCGCGAGGAGATCGACTTTGGCTCAGTGTCGAGGATAGCGATCAGATCCTGGAGCTGCCAATGATCGGCCGCCGCTATGGCGACGGCGTGACCCTCTTGATCCTCATCCCCTGCCGGCCACTCCACATAGCCACCCAGGACCGATCTGGCGGCCGACCCGGAACCGCTCAACCTTGCCAGCACCGAGAGCTCCGGCGACGATACCTCGCGCTCCAGGGCCTCGACGACCGCGATGGTGAGCGCGGCAAATCCAGAGGCCGAAGAGGCCAGCCCCGCACCCGTGGGGAAGCTGTTCTCGGTCGCCACCCGGAAGTTGCCCCCCACCGAGGCCCAGGCGCGCAGCCGGTCCAAGTGCCGACGGACACCCTGCGCAAAGCCCTCGGGCGCCGGTACCAGGCGGCCGTCCTCCTCGCGCCAGCTGATCTCGTCCCCTCGCCCATCCGCGGTGTATTCGACCGTCGTTCTCGTTACACAACGACTCAAGGTCATCGACAGGGATGGGTTGTAGGGCAGGGTCCGCTCGACATCCCGGGTCCCCCAGTACTTGATGAACGCGATATTGGAAGGGGCGATTGCCGTGGCCTTGCCGTTCATTCTGCGCTCGTCTCCACCCTGAGTCCATCAACGCCGAGGGCAACCGAGTACCGAGTATACGTGTCGAGCTCGGCCGGGAGACCGTCGTCGCCAGGGTGCGGCCAGTAGACCAGAAGACAGCCGGCGCCGGGACCCTCGAGACCACCGGCGCCGGAGATCTTGGCCGCCCCACCGGATGCCTCGACCCGGCGAACGACCTCCATCACGCCTCCGGGAACCACGCCGATCTCCTCCAGACAGTGCTCGTAAACACGCACGACGCTTGTCACTTCCTCGGGTCCCGCGTCGGCACGTGACAGCAGGTCGTGAAACTCGACCACCCGTTGCCCCATGCGATCCAGAACCTCGTCGAACCACCTGGGTGCCTCCCGCTTTCGTCGCCTCACCTCCGCCACCACGGCGCCTGTTGTCTCCTCGGGTTTGCCGGTGTGAAATACATGAAAGCCGGCCAACAACTTGGGGTCTGCCGACAACTCCTCGACCTCGAGATCTCCTGCGGGCCCGGCCTGAGCCCAGGTCAGGCCGCCACGCAACACCGTCCGGTGATCGACCCCGGATGGGAGCCCATGCTGGCGCCGCTCCACCTCCATCGCCAAGCGGTCGACGCTGGGAGCATCCGCCGGCAGGCCCAGCATCTCGAGAGCCGCAGCCACCACTCCGACCGCGGTGGCGGCCGAGCTCCCAAAGCCCGCTCCGATCGGAATCTCCGACTTCACCTCGACCGCAAGCGCCGGCAGGCTCTCGGGCGCGGTCCCCTCGGCGACCTCCCCCAAC
The DNA here is from genome assembly GCA_049678185.1 of Thermoanaerobaculia bacterium. GTDB lineage: Bacteria > Acidobacteriota > Thermoanaerobaculia > Multivoradales > JAHEKO01 > M0029. The sequence goes on along the minus strand of JBAUDS010000154.1, from coordinate 18,040 downwards.
GCCACCTTGACCAGATGGTCGGGGTCTTCACCTCTCACCCTGTCGAAGGTCTCCGGAGCGGGCCGGCGTGAGTAGTCGACCCAGGCCGAGCGTGCGCTTCTCGCGTAGTCGAGAATCTCGGACCAGGGCAGCTCGCTGCGAATGTCGATATCCGGTAGCTCGATCGTGACTCCACCATCACCGGGGGTCATCGCGACTCGCGCCCTGAGCCCGACGGAGGCCACCACCGCGGGCCGACCATAGACCACCGCGTGCTCACCCATGAGGATGAGCTTTCCCGGAACGGTCGCGACGACTCGCTTGCCCATCTAGGAAAAAGTGAAAGCCGGCTTCGGCGCCAAGCCGGTGCCGATAATCAGGCGGGGGTTTCGGGGATCGCCCCGCGGCCCAGCTTCTCGTGTGCTCCGGCCAGATCGCCGGAGGTGAAGGCCGAGAGCAAAGACAGCTCACCGGCCAGGACCGTCGCACCCAGAATCTCGGCCAACCGCCGAACTCCGGCCCCCGGCTCCTTGGCGCTCGGTAGCGCACCGAGCAGGGTCAACGCCTCTTTCTGGGTGTCCAGAGCCGTACCACCACCGACGACGCCCAGCGGTACGTCGGGCAGATAGACCGAGGCATAGACACCTTCGGGGCCTCTCGGCTCGACACAGGTCACCCCCATCGACCCCTCGACGACCTGTGCCACATCCTGGCCGGTGGCGATAAAGAACGCCGCCAGGACGTTTGCAAAGTGAGCGTTGAACCCCATCGAACCGGAGGCGATCGAGCCCAGGAGGTTCTTCCTGTATTGAACCTCGACCAGAGAACGGGCGGTGGTCTTCAAACACCGCTTGAGGACTCCGCCATCGAGAGTCACCTCGGCGAAGATCTTCTTCCCACGCCCCTCCAGGAAGTTGATCGCCGAAGGCTTCTTGTCGACACAGTAGTTGCCCGACAGGGCCACACACGTTATCCCGGTGGCCGGCTCGATCAGCTCCCTGACCACGCGATCGCACGCGATGGTGGCCATGTTCATGCCCATGGCCTCTCCAGACTGGAAACGGAAGCGGAGATAGACCGAGCTGCCGAACGACTGCGGACGAATGTCCAGTAGACGGAGGTAGCGGCTGGTTCCTTCGGTGACCGACCGAATCTCTTCTTCGTTGTCCTTCACCCACTGCAAGAACTCTCTCGTCTCCTCGATACCCGAAGTACGGAAAGCAGGCGCCCGGGTCATGCCGACGTCTTCGACGCGCACCACTGCCCCACCCGCCTCGCGAATCGCCCGGCAACCACGATTGACGCTGGCCACCAGTGCCCCTTCGGTGGTGGCCAAGGGGACATAGATCTCCTCGTCTTCGTCGACGCGCTCGCCGCGGACAGACAGGGGACCAGCGATTCCTACTGGAATCTGGATAGCACCAATAAAGTTCTCGCAGTGTCTACGGGAGGCACGGTCGGCATCGAGCGTAAAGCTGCCGGTGGCCTTCAAGCTGATCCCTTTGATCTCTTCCAGTGCCTGGCGACGGACCTCGGCGGCATCCTCGGCGCTCAGATCGCTCGACACGTCGTGAAACCGAGAGCGCCCCTCGACGATTGCCCGCACCAACTCTCCGTGCTTATCGAGTTTCTTCTTGATCGGGTCCATATCCCCTACCCCTCATTCTAATGGTGCAACTGCACCTGCTGGAGCTCGGTCACACTGCGAGCACCTATGCAAAACATGGTGATCTTCAGCTCCCGGGCGACACGCTGTGCCTTCTCGACGACCGCATCCGCCGACTCATCGGCGGCAATCAGGAAGGGCTGTGCCATCCCCACCAGATCGGCGCCGAGCGCGATAGCCTTGGCGGCCTCGATTCCGTTGCGAACCCCGCCGCTGCCGATAATGGTCAACTCGGGGATCTCCCGCAACTGCCGGATCGACTCGGGAGTTGGTATCCCCCAATCGGCAAAGAGCTCTCCAATCTCCAAGTCCCGGGAGCGTTGCGCTTCGATTCTCGCCCAGCTCGTACCGCCCACCCCCGCCGTGTCGATGATGGTGATACCGGCCTCCTTGAGAGCTCGCGCCGTCGCGCCGGAGATTCCACAGCCGACCTCCTTGACGATCACCGGCACCTCCAACATGCCGGCAATCTCACCCATCTTGGCAATCAGACCGGAGAAGTCCCCCTGCCCTTCCGGCTGCAGCGCCTCCTGCAGCGGGTTGAGGTGAAAGACCAGAGCGTCCGCTTCGATCATCTCCACCGCGGCCCGGCACTCGGCGATACCGAATCCGTAGTTGAGCTGCACCGCACCCAGATTGGCCAGGATGGGTACCGACGGAGCCAACGAGCGGACTTGAAAGCTCTCGACCAGCGACGGATCCTCGATCGCCTTCCTCTGCGATCCGAGACCGATGGCGATCCCTGTCTCCTCTGCAGCGATCGCCAGATTGCGATTGATGCGAGTCGCTTCCTCGGTACCGCCCGTCATACAGGAGATGAGGAGCGGGGCCGCCAGGCTCTTGCCGAGAAACCCCACCTCGAGATCCACGTCCGCCAGAGCGAGCTCCGGCAGGGCCTCGTGCTGGAAGGAGTACTCTTCGAAGTAGCCCCCATGCACCTGCATGCGATCTTGGAGAGCCAGATCGATGTGCTCCGCCTTGCGATCCCGCTCGGGAGACTCGATCGCAGCCGCACGGCTCGAAATTTTCGCCGCCTTCATGCCTCTCGATCCCGTAGATATTCGACCAGTCCTTCGAAGAAACGCTTGCCATCCGGCTCGAGCTCGAGCGACTCCAAGATGGCTTGCGCCGCGCCCATCCGCTCCTCGATCATCTGACCGACCTTCTCTTCCGCCCCGGTCTCGCGAATGACCTCTTGGGCCTTTGAGACCTCATCGGGTGTGAGATCGGGGTTGCCAAGAGCCGTGGCAAGCAGCTCCCGCCCCTCCGCCGGCGCCTGGCGCAGAGCGTGGTGAATCAGCACCGTGAACTTGCCCTCGGCCAGATCCTCGCCCACCGGCTTGCCGACCCGCTCGGGATCGCCAAACATACCCAGCAGATCATCCTGCAGCTGGAAGGCCTCTCCCATCAGGGACCCGTACCTACACAGCCCCTCCCGGGTATCCGCGGCGGCGCCCGCCAGAATGGCCCCCAGATGCATCGGCCACTCCACGCTGTAGCGCCCCGACTTCATCCGCAGCACCCGCAGCAGCTCTTCCTCGCCCAGGTCCTCTCGGTAGCCCGCGGTCATCTCCAGGTACTGTCCGACGATCACCTCCTGCACCATGGAAGAGAAGGCCCTGCGGAGCTCTGGCCAGTTCTCATCATCGGCTGGTGTAGAGGCAAAAAGCTCCATGGAGTAGGCCTGAGCCAGATCTCCGAGGAGGATGGCCACGGATTGGCCGAAATGATCGGAGTCACCGGCCCAATCGCGAGAGCGATGGAGATCTCGAAAGACCAGGTGGACGGCCGGCTCGCCCCGTCTCAGCTCTGCCCGATCCATGATGTCGTCGTGGGCCAGCAGATAGGTGTGGAGCAGCTCGACCGCCATCGCCAGCGGCAGGACGGTCTGGTCGCTGGTGCCGCCACAACTCCGGTAGCTGTAGTAGAGCAGAGCCGGTCGGAGACGTTTGCCGCCCCGAAACACATAGTCCGCGAGCACACCGGTCAGCTCCTCGGACGCGGGCACGATTTCTCTAGCCTGGGCTTGCTTGACTGCCAGCCACAAGCTCAGCTCGTTTTCGAGCGTCTGGCGAAAGGATTCGAGTAGATCCTCGAAGGTTGGTATCGCTGGAGCCGATATTTCCATGGTTCCCAAGCCCGCGACATCTCCAGCCTTCGACACCGGCCTTTCACTCATTTGCTCATTCTCCGGTACCAAAAGACACCGTCACCCACCGGCGAGGGCCGGGACACAAACTCCAGGCGCGGAGTAATTGTACAGGCTGGCTCCATTTTACGTCATCCTCGGGCCTTAGTCGCCTCCGGCCGCGAAATTGTCCGCACCCTGCTCCACCTCCAGAAAGGGGAGCAGGCTCTCGTCGAACCGTACCGCGGCTGGAGGCTCCCAGCTGGTGACATTGCTCATCAAGAAGCCCCAGGTGGCCTGGCGGAACAGCGCCCCGTGGGTCCAGCGCAACCGCCCCCCGCCCAGCATCGCCAGACGCTCGGTCTTGCGGGAGCCATACATATAGCCCGGTTCTACGGAGCAGAGAATCGAGGCCGGGTTCTCGACCAGCTCGAAGGACCGCATCAGGCGATAAAAGGCGTCGGGGTAGGTAGCGTCGAACGACACGCGGAACCAATCCGCGTCGGGCAGAGCTGGAGATTCGCCCTCCGCGCGCGCGCCAAACTTCTCGATCAGCGGTAGATAGTCGAACGGATCACCGGATATCGGCTCGTAGAACCAGACCAGCCCGGACGAGGTCTCCTCTAACCGAAAGGTCGCCCGCCCTCGCCTGCTCTCCACCAGCCACCCCTCGTCGGTTGTGTACGCACACACATCGATCCCGGGAGCCGAAGCCAGGACTCCGGCTACCGCACTCTTGTTCTCATCCAAGACATAGGCCTCGACGCTGGAGACCAGACCAAAGGGGATCAACACGACGTCCATGGGCCCTTTTAGACGCTTGGGGCGGCGATTGAAACCCGCCTCCTCGAGGGTCTTCTTGAGACCCTTCCAGACGTTCACCAGCGGCTCGTCACCCGCCAGGCCGTGATCGGAGAAGATCACGATTTCGATCGGTCGCTCCTGGGTGTTTTGGAGCTCGGTGAGCATCTCGTCGAGGGCGACGAAGACTCTTTTCAGCGCCTCCGGGCCTTTGGTATGGGCCGCGGTGTCGGTGGGGGCGATGTAGATGAGGAAGGTCTCCCGGTCGTTGGTGGCAAAATCCTGGATGGCTTTGCGCAGCCGCTTGATGCTGAATTTGATCGGGCTCGTTCCTTCGATGGCGCTACCCACCGGACCCTTGCGGCCCCAATCGAAATACTCCCGCCAGGGGAACTCGATCCGGTGGTAGCTCACCACTCCTCCGCCGCGGACTTTTCCCATCTCCCAATCGTAAAAGCGAGCTTCGTAGCCCGGCGAGAGACCGAGACCAAACGGACCCAACATGCCCACCAGGGCGACGCTGGTCGAGGAGGGAAAAGTGCTGACCATGGGCACCGGACCCTTGAAGTCCTTGAACAGGGCCTCCTCTCCGAGGTCGGGATTCATCACATCCTCGACGACCCAATAGGGCACTGCATCCAGTGCGATGAGCAGCTTTCGCGGCCGGAGGTCCTCCGCGCCCAATGCACCAGCCGAGACCGAGATCAGCACGGCCGTTGCCAACAGGAACGGCACAACTGCAAGGATCCGTCTCGGATTTCCTCGGCTCACTCGCACAGGAGTCCTTCTACGACATCTGCCAGATTTCGCGAACAGTTTCGTACCCGGTCGCGAAGAGCCAACAGTCGGGGCAACAATGCCGGATGCACTAGGGCATGCCGCAGCACCCGGTGGCGATCGATTCGACCGTCGGGGCCACGGAACCGATTGAAATCCAACGGTAGGGTCTCGTCGGCGGTGTCGCTCACCGCCCGCAGTACCAGATAGGGGATGTTCCTCGCGACCGCCTCACGGGCGTAGGTCGCCGATTCGAGATCGACGACGGCCGGACCTTCCGATTCCAGCTCTAGCCGCAGACGGGACTTCGCCATGGGATCGACGGCAATCCCGCTCGAGCTCACTACCGCCCCTTCGACCGTCCCTTCTTTCTTTAGGGCACGGCTCAGCCACTCTCGATCGGGTTCGCCCACGGGTCCGGTACCGTTGTGAACGGCGCTGGCCACGACTACGGCGCCGGCCTGGAGCCCGGGGTCGAGCCCCCCGGCCACCCCGACCACGATCAGAGCATCGACCTCGTGGTGGGCGAGGAGACGGGAGATTCCCGCTTTGGCCGCCTGCTCTCCATCCCCGGTGGCAGCCAGAACCGCTTGGACATCTCCAAGCAGGCCCTCGGTCACCTGGAGCGAGTCCAGACGCCGGGCCACCGGATTCCGGATCCGTTCAACAAGTGGGCTCAACTCTTCTTCGAGAGCGGCGACGACGGCGACCTTCCTGCTCGTGCCCGAAGTCGCATTCTGATGAGCGCGGTTCGACATGGACTCTATTTCCGCGGCACGTAGTTGTTGTCTCGGAACCAGTCGACGGCCCGTCGGAGCGCCTCCTCCACCGGTGTCTGGGGCATCCCCAGCTCACGCACCGCCTTGCTGCCGTCGAAGTACATCTTGTGGCGCGACAGCTTGACCGATTCCAGCGGCACCCTGGGGTTGAGACCGGTCAGGCGACAGAAGGTCGTCTCGACGGCCGCCACGCCCATGGGCAGCCAGTGGGGAACCTCCCATTTGGGCGCCGGCAGACCGGAGATCTGGGCCAGGGTCTCGAAGATCTCCTTGAGCGGCATATTCCGATTGCCGAGGATGTACTTCTCCCCTACCTTGCCCTTCTGGGCGGCCAGCAGGTGTCCCTGGGCGACATCCCGCACATCGACCAGGTTGAGGCCGGTATCGACATAGGCCGGAACCTTGCGCTTCAAGAAATCGAGGATCATCTTGCCGGTGGCGGTGGGCTTGAGATCGCCCTCGCCGACCGGTGTCGACGGGTTGACGATCACCACCGGCAGCCCCTTGGCCACCCACTCGTCGGCCACCCTCTCGGCCAGGAACTTGCTGCGCTTGTAATGCCCCACCATGTCTTTCAGGGTCACCGGCGTCGTCTCGTCCGCCGGCTTGCCGTCCGGGTGGAGCCCCAGGGCGCCGACCGAGCTGGTGTAGACGACCCGGCGCACTCCGGTCTCGGCCGCGATCTTCAGGACGTTTCGAGTGCCCTCGACATTGGTGTCATAGAGCTCACTCTTGTCGCGGGCGTAGAGCCGGTAGTCCGCCGCACAGTGGAAGACGAGATCGCAGCCCGTCATCACCTCGCGCAAGAGGTCGGGGGCTCGCAGGTCGGCCTCGACCTCTTCCACCGGCAACCCCTTCAGATTGCGCCGGGAGCTGGTCTTTCTGACCAGACAGCGGACCTTGGCGCCCTCGGTTACCAGCGCCTTCAGCAGATGGCCGCCGATGAAACCGGTGGCGCCCGTGAGAAAAATCGTGCTCACAGCACCCTCAGTTTATGCAGGAATGAAGGTATTCGTCAGCCCAGCAGATTCCAGGCCGCCAATCGCACCATGTCGCCGGGATTGCTCGGCAGCTCCTTGACCACCGAGGCCTCGAACCCCGAGTGCATGGCGCAGTTCTGACACAGCCGGTCCTGACGCGACTCCCAGTAGTCCCAATCGGTCTCGTTCCAGAACTCATCCCACGACCACGAGTGTTTCTTGCCGATGAGGTAGCAGGGTCCCTTCCAGCCGAGCGGGGTAAAGGTGACGGTGCTCCATGGTGAGCACTTGTAGTCCCGCAGACCGGCGGCGAACTCGAGAAACATGGGTGTCGACGTCAGGCGATACCGCTTGGAGATCTCGAGCACCCGTTTGAACTTCTTCTGGATGTCCTGCTGGGTCATGAAAATGTCCTGATCCACCGTCTCGTACTGGTAGCCGGGGGAGACCAACATGCCGTCGATGCCCATCCCGGTGAGAAACTCGCAAAGCTCCTCCAGTTCATCGATCTTGGTCTCTTTGTACACCGTGGTGTTGGTGATGACGTGGTAGCCCAACCGGAGACCCTCTTCGATCATCTCCACGGCCTTGTCGAAGACCCCTTCGCGGGCACAGACATAGTCGTGGGTTTCCCTCATGCCGTCGAGGTGGACGTTCACAGTGAGGCGCTTGTTGGGAGAGATCTTGCCAAAGACGGTCTTGTCCATGAGCAAGGCGTTGGTGCACAGATAGATGTGTCGTTTGCGGCCGATGATGCCGTCGATGAGCTCCGGCAATTCCGGATACACCGTGGGCTCGCCGCCACAGATGGAGACTATGGGCGCGCCGGAGTCTTCTACCGCCTGCAAACAGGTCTCCACCGGCAGGCGATCTTTGAGCTTGCCCGTGTGGCGCTCGATCGCACAGCCGATACAGGCGAGATTGCAGGTATAGAGCGGCTCCAGCATGAGGACAAAGGGATAGCGTTTGTTCCCCTTGATCCCCTGCTTGACCTGATGCTTGATCGTGTCGGTGGTTATGTGAAGCGGAAATCGCATATCAGTTACTCCAAATCGAATACCTGGCTACCGGCTCAGCTGGAAAGCGGACCCACAAAACCGGTTGCTGTTCTCTCCAGGAAGTGCAGACGATTCTTGTAAGTCTCCAACGCCAGGAGCGGGAAGTAGATCGCATAGTAGTGGTAGTTGAGGTAGAAGACCTCTGGAAAACCGGTACCGGTCCACCAGGCGTCCGTCCAGCCTCCATCCGGTTGCTGGGTGGACAGGAGATAGTCGACGCCGCGGGCGACGGCCTCGGTCTCCACATCCCCCGCTGCAATCAGACCCATGATCGCCCAAGCGGTCTGGGCGGCGGTGCTCGGACCCTGGCCCTTCTTGGCGGCATCCTGGTAGGAATCCGGGAGCTCGCCCCAGCCCCCGTCCGGGTTCTGACAACTCCGGATCCAGCCGGCGGCCCGTCGAATGTACTCCTGCGACAGGTCTTCGCCGACGGCTTCCAGACCACACAGAGCCAGCCAGGTGCCGTAGAGGTAGTTGCATCCCCAGCGGCCGTACCAGGAACCATCAGCCTGCTGGTCTCGTCGCACAAAATCGACCGCTCGACGCAGTTCCGGCGTTGCGAGGTCGTAACCGTGGCGGGCCAGCGCCTCCAGCGCCCGTGCGGTGATATCGGTCGTGCTGGGGTCGATCATCGCGTTGTGGTCGGCAAAGGGGATATAGGTCAGATACTCCTTGTTGCACCCCTTGTCGAAGGAGGCCCAGCCACCGTCTCGATTCTGCATGCTCAAGAGCCAACCCAGGGCTCTTTTGGTGGCCGCCTCGAGGCGCCAGCCGGCCTCACCACCCGGGGAGTCGATCTTGCTCAGCGCGGTGAGGATCTGGGCCGTGTCGTCGCAGTCGGGATAGAACTCGTTGGCGTACTCGAAGTACCAACCTCCCACCGGGCCTTCGGGATTCCTCACCCGCCAATCGCCGGGCGCTTTCACTTCGTGATCCACAAGCCACTCGACGGCTCGATGGAGCTGCCCTCGAGCCGCGGGATCGTCGCTCTCGGCCAGGGCGGTGAGAGACAGCGCCGTGTCCCAGACGGGGGAGAAGCAGGGCTGGACTCTCAGGGTCTCCTCTCCTTCCAGCTCGAGCTTCTCCAGCTCGCGGATCTGCCCGACCACCGTCGGATGACCTTCCGGGTATCCCAGGCTGCGCAGAGCGATGATGGTGTTGACAATGGGCGGAAAAATCGCCCCCAGACCATCGCTCTTCTCCAACCGCTCCAGGACCCACTGCTCACACTGCCGCACCGCGTGTCGCCGCAGAGGCAGCAGGTGCGCCGCTTCGAAGATCTTGTGGATCCGGTCCAGAGCGCGGAAGAACAGCGACCAGCCCTCGTGCATGAGACTGGCGCGACTCCAATGCGGTAGAACCAGTCCGCGTGGCCGCACCCTCAGCTCACGGATGGTGGCGTGCTCCGGCACCGGGCAGTGAGGCTTTTGCGCCCAGATGATGCTGAGCGGTATCACGATCGCCCGTGACCACGAGGACATGTCGTAGATGTTGAAGAAGGGGTACCACTTGGGGAAGAGAATCAGCTCGGGCGGGACGCCAGGACTCTTCGACCACTCGTACTGGCCAAAGATCGACAGGTAGATCTTGGTGAAAGAGTTGCAGGCGTCGAGACCACCCAGAGAGAGAATCACCTCTCGCGCCCTCTCCATGTGCGGGTCTTGCGGGTCGTCACCGACGAGCTTGAGCACGAAGTAGGCCTTCACCGAGGAGCTCAACTCGGGTGCTCCCCCGGGATAGAGAGCCCAGCCGCCGGCGGGCAATTGCCGCTGGCGCAAAAAGCTCGCGGCCTTACGCACCTTCTCGTCGCCCGTGCGACCCAGAAAGTGCATGGTCAGGATGTATTCCGACTCGAGGATAGTGTCGCCCTCGAGCTCGGCGCACCAGTGGCCGTCCTCGTGCTGCTTGCTCAGCAAACAGCCACGAGTATCAGCGATCGCCTGCGACAGCCGGCGGCCCTCGACACCGGGCCTGGGCTCCGGGGCCCGATCAGCGATCTCTGTCGCCAGAATGCTTCGAATTTGCTCTTGCTCCACTTTCTCCCCCGACTGTCTCGATAGGTGAATCGATCCTATCAGGACCCACTAGGACCGAGGTGCAAAGGAGACCATATTTTGCAGTCAAAACGCAAGTCTTTCGCCGGATCCACAAGAACCGCCCGGCGGTGATTCCTTGGCGTCCGGATGGTGTAAGGTCGGGTTGAACCGCTGGAGGAGACTGCCGTGAAACCTGCCAAATCCCTATTGTCTTTGGCCCTCGTGCTCGCCTTTTCGACAACGCTGCTCGCCGCCCCGCGTGAGGAGATAGCTCGTGGTGACGCGGCCTGGGATCGCCGCGCCGAGGGACCACCTCCGGGAACTGCCAGCGATGGCGCTATCACCGAGGCCATCTCCGCCTACGAGAAGGCCATTGCCGCCGATTCCAAAAACCTCGAGGCCAGGTGGAAACTGCTCCGCGCCCTCTATTTCCAGGGGGAATACCTGACCGACGATCACGATGCCAAGCTCGCCATCTATCAGCGCGGCCGCGACCTGTCGGACGAGTCGCGCGACCTGCTCTTTGGCAAGGTGGGGGCCGACGATCGTCTGGAGAAGGAAGAACCAGAGAAGATCGCCGCCAGGGTAGGTGACGATCCCGACTCGGCTCCGCTCTATTTCTGGTCAGGGGCCCACTGGGGCCTCTGGGGGCGAACCCGGGGCAAGATTGCGGCCGCCCGTCAGGGAGTGGCCGGCAAAATCCGCGACTTCTCCCAGATCACCATCCTCATCGATGACCAGATGGAAGGTGCCGGCGGCCACCGGGTCCTGGGTCGTCTCCATAGCGAGGCGCCCAAGCTCCCCTTTGTCACCGGTTGGGTCGACCGCAAGACAGCCGTCAGCGAGCTCGAGCTGGCGGTGGAGATGGCCCCCGACGATGCCCTCAATCGCCTCTATCTGGCCGAAGCTCTACTCGAGCACGCCAAAGATCGCGACGACGAGGCCGAGAAGATCCTGCGCGATCTGGTCAACAAGCCGCCCAACCCCAAATATCTCGTCGAGGAGAAAGACACCATCGCCAAAGCGAAGGTTCTGCTCGAGGAAATCGGGGAATAGTCAGGGCGCACTTGGGCTCAGGAGGACGGCGTTCAGGAACAACCGGTCAGAGCCTCTCCAGTAGGCGCGGAAATTCAGATCCTCGGCGAAGAGGATGACCCGCCCCAGATCGACCTTCTCCTCGTAGGCGAAGACGGAACCGGGGAGCCGTTCCTGGCTCTCCTCCCAGAGATGACCCGAGATCCGGAGGCGATCGTCCTCCGCGTAGCGGGCGACGACCCGCTTGCCCGAGTCGGGCGGACCCTCCGGAGCGAGATAGATCCGGCGCGAGGTGACCAGAGCCGGGAGCTCTGCCTCGTAACCCGACGCCAACCAGGTCTCGTCGTCCAGCTCGACCCTCAAGATGGCACCGGGCACATCGAACCCCGCCGGCTCGGGAGCCTCTTCGGCGTTCGCACCGTCGCCTTCCGGCTTCTGCTCCTCGTACCAGGAGCGCAGACCCGACAGCTCCAGGTGCTCGCGGACAAAGTCCACCGCCGAGCCGAGGGCCACCAGGCTGCCGCCGTCCTTGACCCAGCGCTGTAGACGCTCGATCCCTTTCTCCCCCAGCGTCGATGCCAACTCTTCCGCCGACTGGAGGTGGGGAATCACCAGGACATCGAAGCGATGAATCGGGGTCGAGGCGAGCGACCTCACTTGGCGGACGGTGAGCGGGATCTCGTACTGCCGATCGAGCACATACCAGGCCCAGCCGAAGGAGTAGCCGTGAATCGGGTGGCCCGCCAACAGGGCGATCTCGGGTCTTTTGACCGGAATGACCTGGCCCGATCCCAGGGCCGGGAAGCCCGGCTCGGACAGTCCCGTCTCCACCGCCAGCAGCTCGAGCCCGAAGTGTGCCGCCACCTCGCGGACAGCGGCATGAAGATCCTCATCGTTCTGGCCCACCCGCAGCACCACCGAGCCGCTGGCCAGGTCGTGGCCGCCGACGCGTGTGGGATCGAGTGTCACGGCGGCGCGGTAGCCCCTATCCTTGAGATCGGAGAGCGCCGCCAACGACGCGGTCTGTGCCCCGTCGATCAGATAGGCGTACCCGGCGTCGGCAGCGGGAGTCGAGGCGGTGTCATCGATCGCCGTCTCCACCATCTCCAGGCTCAGGGCCCGGCTGTCGGTCGAGTTGTAGCCGGCAAGATCAAAGAGCAGAGGGAGCGACCAGGCGGTGATGTCGTAGAAGCGTGGGTTCTCCCCGCGGTCCTCCCGCGCCCGGGCCTCGGCGAGAAAATCTTCGGGCAGCGGTAGGTCGGGCTCGAGCAGGGCCCGGAGCAGACGGTTGTGAGGCTGGGCGGCCTCCACGACATAGGTGCCGGCCGGAAAGGTCCGGTTCCCGATCGCGCTCCCTGTACGGTCCTTGACACCACCAAGCTGGGACTCGGCCCCGAGGCGCCCCACTTCGATTCCGGTCCGCCGCAGCAGATTCACATACTCCGCCACCAGTTGGGGGTCCCCGGCGGGCTCGAGCAGGTAGCGGACGACACCGGTGTGGCCGTCCTCAACCGCCCGGCGCAAATCCTCGTAGTAGTCGATCAGCAACCCTTGCCGCTCCCTGGCCGCTGTCTGTGCCGCCGTCCACGCCGCGGTGTAGTGCTGATCGAGAGCGTCGCCAAGCCGGCGCACCGACTCGTCGGCCCGCTCGAGCACCAACCCCCGGGTGGAACCCTGCTCGTAGAGCATCCCCACCGCTCCCTGATAGCTGCCGAAAGAAGTGGTGTAGCCGGGATAGAAGAAATTGAACCTCTCTCGCGTCATGTATTCGATACCGGCCTCATCGAAGGCCTCGGCATAGGCCTGGCCAAAGCGGACAAACCCCTCCCTGGCGAAATCCGGGAAGAAGGGGCCGTAGGGCTCGGCCGGCGGGTCGAAATAGAACTCCACGTCCGGACCCATCTCGTGCAGATCGACGACGACCTGCGGCCGCCACTCGAGCCATGTCGGCACCCGATACCGGGTCTCACGCTGGGTCTGCGCCCACCAGTCGCGGTTGATGTCGAAGAAGTAGTGGCCGGTGCGGAATTGGACAGCTTCCCAGGAGTCGAAGTCGTTGGACCAGTCGTCCCGCTCGGCACTCGGCTCACGACCGTTACGCTCGAGATTGCGCCAGGCAAAGGCGTCCCGGCCGTCGGGGTTGAGCATCGGGTCGAGGAGAATCACCGTGTTGTCGAGAACCTCGAGGGTCTCGGCATCCTCGGCTGTCGCCAACCGCTGGAGGAGCTTGAGAACGCCCTCCGCACCCGACAGCTCGAAGCCGTGTATCGAGCCGCCCATATACAGAATCGCCGGCTGCTCGGCGCTGATCCGACGCGCCTCGTCGGGGGTTGTCCGTCGAGGATCGCCAAGAAGCTGGGCGTTGGCCTGGATCTCGTCGAGCCGCGAGTGGTTGGCGGGCGAGGTCACTATCGCCAGCACCAGCCGGCGTCCTTCCCACGTGACTCCCTGGTCGCGGGTCACCACGCGTGGGGAGGTCTCGGCCAGTCTCTCGAGATAGGCCACCATCTGGTGGTGGACGGTGATCCCTTCGCCGAAGTCATGACCGGTGACCTCGGCAAAGGTCGGCACCTCTTCGGCGCCGGCACCCGGGTTGGCTACTGCCAGGATGATGAGTAGCGCAGCACAACAGATGGATACTCGACGACTGTCAGTCATCCGCCCCTCCTAGATGGAATTTCAGCTGCTGAACAGGAACTCGACCACGTCCCCGTCCTGGACTCTATATTCTTTGCCTTCGGTCCGCAGCAGACCGTGGTGGTGGAGCTCCTGGAATCCCCCGTACTCCTTCATCTGCTCGAACGAGGCGACCTGAGCTCGAATAAAGCCGGTCTGCATGTCGGTGTGGATCTTGCCCGCCGCTTCCGGTGCCGCCGTCCCCGCTTCGATCTCCCAAGCCCGTAGCTTGCGGTTGGCCAGGGTGTAGAAGCGAATCAACCCGAGCAGCTCGAAGGAGGCCGCCGCCAGGCGGTCCAGCCCGGAGGTCTCGATCCCCAGCTCCGTCATGAACTCGGCTCGCTCCTCGATCTCGAGCTGCTGGAGCTCCCACTCGATCTTGGCCGAGATGGGAACCACCTGGGCCGGAGTGTCGACTCCCGGCCAGGCTCCCAGATCCCAGAGCTCACCGATCTCGGCAGTCTCGGGGCTGCCATAGCCCTCCTCCGACACGTTGGCGACATAGAGAATCGGCTTGCCGGTGAGCATCCCCAGGGCCTTGAGCTCCTGCTTCTCCATGCGCTCGAGGTCGAGACTGCGCAGCGGCACCCCCTCCTCCAGCTTGGCCTGGTAGAGCTCCAAACGCTCCTGTTCGCCGCCGTGGGCCTTGGGATCGGCCTTCCATTGGCGCTGTCGCTTCTCCCGTGCTCGCTTGAGAACCTCCAGATCGGCCAGCAACAGCTCGGTCTCGACCACCTTGGCGTCCCTCGTCGGATCGACGGCGGCGAAGACGTGGGCCACATCGCCCTCCTCGAAGCAGCGCAGCACATGGGCGATGGCGTCGACCTGACGAATGGCGCCCAGAAACTGGTTCCCCAGCCCTTCGCCCCGGCTCGCCCCCTCCACCAGACCGGCGATATCGATGAACTCGACGGTGCAGGGCGTACACTCCTCGGGCTCGAGCATGCGCTCGAGCTCGAGGAGCCGGGGATCGGGCACCGGCACCACACCCAGGTTGCTGTCGATGGTCGTAAATGGATAGTTGGAGACGTTGGCGTGACCGGACGTCAGGGCATTGAAGAGGGTCGATTTGCCCACATTCGGCAGCCCGACAATCCCAACCGAAAGCATCACCTGGATTCTACACAGGCCGACTCCTCCCGGAGGGCGAAAAAAGATCCAAACTCTTTGTCAGAAATCGACGCCCTGGGGAAACTACCTATATGGAGGGCAACAGCGTCGCTGATCTTCCGACCGACTCAAAGATCCCTTCGGGTGGGGAAAAAGTTTTTCGGTTTTCTCAACCCAAACCTAGCGACTCCTCTCCACAGTTGCCCTCCCTCTTTTCCCTTCTGACCGCCGGGACCCGCTGGGTCCCGGCTTTTTCTTGCCGAAATCCCTAACCGGATGGCGTAAATAGGGCGGCAACGGCCCCGGCCGGGTCCTGGATGACGCAATAACGTCCCTGACCGCCGAAGTTTTTGGGACCCGCCAGCACCTGCCGCCCAGCTCGACACAACTCGCAGCGCTCGCATCGACGTCGGCGACGGTGATGTAGATCAGCCATTGGGCCGGAAGGTCGGCGTTGCTTCCCCGGGCATGGCAGACACCCGCGATGGGCTCGCCGGTATCCGGGGTAATCATGCTGTAGTCGCTGTAGCCCCCCATATCGACCGGGCTAGGCTTCCAGCCCACGACGGCCGTGTAGAAATCACGGACATCGTCGGCGTTGTCGACGGTGAGATCGGTCCACCCGATCTTGCCGATCTCCGGCTTGCTGTCATCACTCATGGTGCTCTCCCTTGCTCAGTGCTCGACACTCGTCGCGGGGGCCGAGGCCAGACGGATAAAATCCGCCACGTCCTTTTTGAATTTGGCGTGATCGACCTCACGGATATACATCATGTGACCCGCCTCGTAGTAGGCGATCGAGACATTGTCCCGTAGCTCCTCGGGCAGACCCAGATGAGTCACCGAGAACGGTGTGTCGAAGTACGGAGTCGCCAGGTCGTAATAGCCCGAAGTAAACAGAACCCTGAGCTCCGGGTTGCGGGTCATGGCCTGTCGTAGATCCTCGGCCACGTTGACATAGCGATTTTCGTTGTCATCCCAGGTCCAGTCTCGCCACAGACGGGCTGAGGAGCGATAGGGCAGGTCGGTCTCGTAGCCGAGATCCCGCCGCAGATGGTCGTTCAGCATGGTGACATAGCCCACGTTTACGGCCTCGCTCGCCGGGTCGAATTCGAACCTCTCGCCTGCCGAGTCCCGGTCGAAGCCGGTAAATCGGGTATCGAGACGGCCAACGGTCTTGCCCTCGTCACGCAGCAGCTCCTTGACGAATCGCCAGATGGCGATGCGCAGATTGGTGCGCTCCACATAATCCTGCGACAGTCCGGTGTAACGCGCCACCCGCTCGGCGATCTCCTTTCTCTCCTCCGCCGGCAACCAGTCGCCCTGGATCAGCGCCGCGGCATAGTCGCCGATGGCAAAGGCCTCCACCTCGTCGAGGGTGGCGCGGAGATCGCCGGAGAGCTCGGGCGGGAGCTTGCCGTGATACCAGGCGGTGGCGGCATAGCTCGGCAGATGGATGGCAAAGGCGGTGTCGTTTCCCGGGTGCATCTCCTGGTTCTGCCAGTTGAGGATCGAGGAGATCATCACCAACCCGTTGAGGTACATGCCGTGGCGCTCCTGCAGGTGGAGGGCCAGACCGGCCGAGCGGGTCGTGCCGTAGCTCTCCCCGGCGATGAACTTGGGTGACGCCCAGCGCTGGTTGCGGGTCGTCCACAGACGGATGAACTCCCCCACCGACTCGATGTCCCCCCGCAGGCTGTGGAACTTCTTGCCATCCTCCTCCGACGCCGGCCGGCTGTAGCCGGTGGAGACCGGGTCGATAAAGACCAGGTCGGTCACGTCGAGAACCGAGTAGGGGTTGGTGACCAGCTTGCCCGGTGGCGGCATCGGCATCCCCTCCGGGTCGGCCAGAATCTTCTTGGGCCCAAAGGCCCCCAGCTGCACCCACACCGCCGCCGAGCCCGGTCCGCCGTTGAAGCTGAAGGTCAGCGGTCGGGTCGCCGGATCACCGACCTCGTCCTTGATGTGCGCCACATAGAAGATCGAGGCTTGGGTCTCCCCCTCTTCATTCTTCAGGAGCAGAGTCCCAGCCGTCGACGTATATGCGATCCGCGCACCGTCGATGGTGATGGAGTGGTGGGTAACCGACTCGGTCTCCTCGAGGGGAGCCTTCTTCTCGGCGTCGTCATCCCCCTTGGCGGTCTCCGCCGCCCGGAGCTCCGATGGACCCAGCAGAACAAGAAGCTGAACGACAGCGAGCAGCACGAGAAACAACGGTCTCGATTCTTTCTTCATCATCCCTCCGATGATCGAGTTGTTGACGGCCCTGCGAGCGGTCGAGCCATCCTACCAAGGGGAGTCGGCATACCACTCGAGCCTATCGACGAGACGGTATTGAACTGGCACGTCATCTGCTTAAGGAAGCGGTGAGTTACACTTGGTGCAAGCCGGTGAACGCAGAAAAAGGGCTGTTTCGAGCCGGTTCCGCCCTCGAAAAGACCATGAGGCCACAACTCACATGTAATCTCACGACCTCGCTGCTGGCCGCTGCAGTGGTCGTTCTCTTGGGCTGCGCCAGCCAATCGACACCGGCTCCTACTACGCCTCAACCTCCGACTCCCCCAACACCCGGGGGGTCCGCCCCACCAACCCAGGAGCCGCCCTCCACGCCGGCAGAGCCCTCAACGGAATCGGCCGCCGAGTCCGGTGAGGAGTCGGGCACCGAGGCCAAAGGGTCCACTGGAGAGGACGGTCAGGGGAGCGCCGGGGACGAGTCGGGCGCCACGGGTGAAACGGAAACTGGCGACGAGTCCGGCGTCGGGGATGAGTCGGCTGAAGGCAGCGAGACCGCTGACGGGGGCGAGTCTGCCGGCGGCGAGCGAGTGGCCCGAGAGGGCGCTGGCGCGGCCGGAGCCGCGAGTGGTCGAAAGCCACAGGGCTCTGGCTCCGGTTCCGGGGGGCCGCCTTCCGACGAGGAGGAAGAGGCCGGCCTCGACAAGGAGCTGGATGAGAGGTTGTCCGAGTTCGACGAGATGCTGATCCGCGAGCAGGAGGTCCTGGCAGAGAACCGTGAGG
>JBAUDS010000153.1:0-3547 GCA_049678185.1 Thermoanaerobaculia bacterium | reverse complement strand
AAGGTCCTCGACGAGAGTGAGACATGGGATCTGGTAGCCTACATTCTCTCTGTCGCAGACGAGGCGCCTTGAAGGAATCGGGAAAGAAGATCCTCATCCAGGGTACCGTCCAGGGGGTGGGCTTTCGCCCCTGGGTCTATCGACTGGCCCGTGAGGAGGGTATCGCTGGAACGGTGCGCAACGATTCCTCGGGGGTGACCATCGAGGCATTCGGTACGACCCGATCCCTCGAGTCTTTTGTCGAGCGGCTGGAGTCCTCTCCCCCTCCGGCTGCGGTGATCCGCGCGCTCCACTCGGAGCCCATCCCTTTCAGCGAAACAGCGGACTTCACGATCGTCGGCAGCACAGAGGCCACCGAGCGTACCGTCTCGATTCCACCCGATCTGGCAACCTGCACCGACTGTCTGGCCGAAGTGGACGATCCTGAGGATAGGCGGTTTCGCTACCCGTTCACCAACTGCACCAACTGTGGTCCTCGATTCACCATCGTACTCGACATCCCCTACGATCGCCCGGTCACCACCATGGCGCGGTTTCAGATGTGCACCGACTGCCGGCGGGAATACGAGAATCCGGAGGACCGTCGTTTCCACGCCCAGCCCAACGCCTGCCCCAGCTGTGGTCCCCGGTTGACTCTGTGGAGCCAGGCCGGCGACGAGCTGGCCCGCGATCACGCGGCCATCCATGCCAGCGCCGACGCCTTGAGGTGCGGTCGGATTCTGGCTCTCAAGGGGCTCGGGGGATTTCATCTGATGGTGGATGCCCGCGACCCGAAAGCGGTGGCGCGGCTCCGGCGGCGCAAGGCGCGTTATGAGAAGCCCCTAGCCATCATGCTGGCGGACCTGGATCAGGTCCAAGACCTGTGTGAGGTGTCGCCGGCCGCCGAAGACCTGCTCAGCTCGCCGCAAGCACCCATAGTGCTTCTGCGGCGACGGCCTGGCACCCAGATCGCCGACGAAGTTGCTCCAGGAAATCCATACTTGGGTGTGATGACGCCGTACACACCACTGCATCACCTCCTTCTCCAGGCGGTGAGGATTCCTCTCGTCGCTACCAGCGGCAACCTGAGCGATGAGCCCATCTGTATCGACAATGAAGAGGCTGGGGAGCGTTTGGGGCGAATCGCCGATCTGTATCTCGTTCATGACCGGCCCATTGCCCGCCACGCCGACGACAGTGTCGCCTGGGTTGTGGACGAGGAACCGGGGCTGATACGTCGCGCCAGGGGATACGCGCCGGCACCGGTGACGCTGGCCAGCTCCACACCAACGATTCTGGCGGTTGGAGCCCACCTGAAGAACACGGTGGCGGTCAATCTCGGTGCCAATGTCTTTATCAGCCAGCACATCGGTGACATGGAGACGCCACAGGCCATCGAGGCCTTCGAACGGGTGATAGATGATCTGCTCAGGATGTGCGAGGCCGAGCCGGTAGCACTCGCCCACGATCTTCATCCCGACTACGTCTCCACCCAGTGGGCGCTCCGGGCGACGGGAGGTGGCGGGTCGAGCCACCCAGCGGATGGAGTGTTGGAGGGCCGGCTTGCGGGGATCCGCCTGATCCCAGTCCAGCACCACCACGCCCATCTGGCCTCTTGCCTGGCCGAAAACGGTTTCGATGACGGGTCTGCGCTCGGCGTCACCTGGGATGGGACCGGCTATGGCACCGATGGTGCTGTCTGGGGTGGAGAGTTCCTGCACGGGAGTGCCTCCAGCTTCCAGCGCGTCGCCCGACTACGGCAGTTCCGGCTGCCCGGTGGCGATTCCGCGGTCAAGGAGCCGCGGCGAGTTGCCCTGGCCGTCCTCCACGAGACTCTAGGAGAGAGCGTCTGGGAACAAGAAGACCTGGCGCCAATCCGTAGCCTGGACAAAGCAGAAAGAACGTTATTCCGGCGCATGCTCGAGACCGGTCTCGGCTCTCCTTCGACAACCAGCGTCGGCCGGCTGTTCGATGCCGTGGCCTCGATCATCGATCTGCGGCAGCAGGTCTCTTTCGAAGGCCAGGCCGCGATGACCCTCGAGTTTGTTGCCGACACCCACGAGGGCGGGAGCTATCCGCTGCCGGTCGAGCCTGGGCCAGCAACGGTCAGCGACTCGGTCGATCCCCTGCCGGAGGAGGTGCCCGCCGAGACGATACTGGAGCTCGATTGGAGGCCGTTGGTGGAGGCCGTTCTGCAGGATTCGCGGCGGGGCGTCGAAGCCGGTATGATTGCCGCCAGGTTCCACAATTCCCTGGTCGGAGCCATAGTCGCGGTCGCACGGGCGATCGGGGAGAGCCGGGTAGCACTGACGGGGGGCTGCTTTCAAAACCGCCTCCTCACCGAACGGGCCGCTCGACGGCTGCGGGAGGCTGGTTTCGAGGTCCTCCTCCACCGCAAGGTGCCACCCAATGACGGCGGTATCAGCTTGGGTCAGGTGGCCGTGGCTGCAGCTCGCTTGAGCCAGGAGTCGCTGGCCACAACATAGGAGGACGCATCATGTGTCTTGGCGTGCCCGGAAAGGTGGTCGAAGTCATGGAGGACCCGTTGGGTATGACAATGGGTCGAGTGAGCTTCAGTGGTATCACCAAGGAGGTTTGTCTCGCCTACACCCCTGATGCAGAAGTGGGCGACTTCGTGGTGGTGCACGTCGGATTTGCCATCAGCAAGATCGACGAAGAGGAGGCCAAGCAGGTCTTCGCCTATCTCGAGGAGATGGGCGAGCTCGCAGAGCTGGATGTGCCCCAGCCCACGAGTGACACGCCCACGGAGGCCTGACAGCCATGAAATACGTCGACGAGTACCGCAGCGAGGCCGATGCGACCCGGTTCGTCCAGGCTCTCCAGAGCGTGGTCACCCGCCCCTGGTCCCTGATGGAGATCTGTGGCGGCCAGACCCACACCCTGATGAAATCGGGTATCGATCAGATGTTCCCGGAGTCGGTGACCATGATCCACGGCCCGGGCTGCCCGGTCTGCGTCACCCCATTGGAGCTCATCGATCGCGCCCTGGCGATCGCCCGGAGGCCGGAAGTCATTTTCACCTCGTTTGGCGACATGCTGCGCGTTCCGGGCTCCACCACCGATCTGCTGAGCGTCAAGTCAGAGGGTGGCGACGTGCGCATCGTCTACTCACCTTTGGACGCGGTCAAGCTGGCGCAACAGAATCCGGACCGTGAAGTGGTTTTCTTTGCCGTCGGCTTCGAGACCACCGCCCCGGCCAATGCCATGGCGGTGTGGAGGGCCAACGAACTGGGGCTAGAGAACTTCTCCATTCTCTGTTCCCACGTTCTCGTGCCGCCGGCGATGGAGGCCATCCTTGGCGCCCCCGACAATCAGGTCCAGGGATTCTTGGCGGCAGGACACGTGTGCACCGTGATGGGCTATTGGGAGTACGACCCCCTTGCCGAGAAGTATCAGATACCCATCACCGTCACCGGTTTTGAGCCCTTGGATCTGTTGCAGGGCGCCTATATGACCCTCAAGGCCCTGGAAGAGGGACGCTGGGGGGTAGAGAACCAGTACACCCGGTCGGTCACCAAAGAGGGAAACCAGCCGGCCCAGAAGCTGC
>JBAUDS010000152.1:0-31515 GCA_049678185.1 Thermoanaerobaculia bacterium | reverse complement strand
GGCGGCCGCCTTGGCCGCGGGTCCTCGACCCGGCTCCGCAGGCGAAGACGATGCTACGCCGGGCCGAGGACCCGCAGCCTGACGGTGGCCTCTTGGGTAGCCCTGGCTTCCCCCACCCTCCCCGGCCGGCCACGGAAGTCGGCCGCTTCGTCCCGCAATGCCCCTACACCCCTACGCCCCTACGCCCATCCCTCCGGCTACAATCCCCCCATGGACCGCTTCCAGCTCGTCTCCAATCTCACGCCCCAGGGCGACCAGCCCGAGGCCATCCGGCAGCTGGTCACCGGAATCGAAAAGGGCCTCGAGGAACAGGTTCTGGTGGGGGTCACGGGGTCGGGTAAGACCTTCACCATCGCCAAGGTCGTCGAGGAGATCAACCGCCCCACCCTGGTGCTGTCGCACAACAAGACCCTGGCGGCGCAGCTGTTCCAGGAGTTCAGGAGCTTCTTTCCGCACAACGCGGTCGAGTATTTCGTCTCCTACTACGACTACTACCAGCCAGAGGCTTATGTTCCCCAGACCGATACCTATATCGAGAAGGAGACGAGCATCAATGAGGAGATCGATCGGCTGCGGCTGAGGGCCACCAAGGTCCTGTTCGAGCGCCGCGATGTCCTGATCGTCGCCTCGGTCTCCTGTATCTACGGTTTGGGCTCACCCGAGTCGTTTTTCGGCATGCTCCATTTCTTCGACGTCGGCGACGACAGTGGCATGGATCGGGCCCTGCGCGCGCTTGTCGACATGCAGTACGAGCGCACGCAGATGGATCTCTACCCGGGCAGCTTTCGCGCCCGCGGAGATGTGCTCGAGGTCTTCCCGGCCTACGAGCAGACGGGCATCCGGGTGGCCTACTTTGGCGACGAGATCGAGAGTATCTGCCGCTTCGACATTCTGCGGGGCGACGCCCTCGAGGAGGCCGAGCGGATCGCCGTCTTCCCCAAGACCCACTACGTCACCACCCGGGAGCGGCTCGAGAGTGCCGTGGCCACCATCCCGAAGGAGCTCTCGGGGCGTCTCGACGAGCTCGAGCAGCAGGAGAAGCTGTTGGAGCGACAGCGGCTCGAGCAGCGGACCCGCTTCGATCTGGAGATGTTGCGGGAGGTCGGCTACTGCCATGGAATCGAGAACTACTCACGCCATCTCACCGGGCGGGCGCCTGGGGAGCCGCCACCGACGCTGTTGGACTATCTGCCCGAGGATTTCCTGCTGGTCGTCGACGAGAGCCATCAGACGATTCCCCAGGTGCGCGGTATGTACAATGGCGACCGTTCTCGCAAGCAGGTCCTGGTGGAGCACGGTTTCCGTCTGCCCAGTGCTCTGGACAACCGACCTCTGAATTTCGAGGAGTTCGACCACAAGGTGGGGCAGAGAATTTATGTCTCGGCCACACCGGGGCCATGGGAGCTCGAGCGGACCGGTGGTGTCGTGGTCGAGCAGGTCGTGCGGCCGACGGGGCTGCTGGATCCGGTCATCGAGATCCGTCCCGCCCAGGGGCAGGTCGACGACCTGCTGGGCGAGATCCGCAAGGTGGTGGAGGCGGGGCATCGGGTGCTGGTGACAACGCTGACCAAGCGCATGGCGGAGGAGCTCTCTCAGTATCTGCTCGAGCTGGGTATCCGGGTGCGCTATCTCCACAGCGACATCGACACCTTGGAGCGGGTCGAGATCGTCACCGCCCTGCGCCGTGGCGACTTCGACGTGCTGGTGGGTATCAACCTCTTGCGTGAAGGGCTGGATCTGCCGGAGGTGGCGCTGGTGGCCATCCTCGATGCGGACAAAGAGGGCTTTCTGCGCAGCAAGACCTCGCTGATTCAGACGGCGGGTCGAGCCGCCCGCAATGTCGAGGGCAGGGTGCTGTTCTACGCCGATCGGGTGACCGACTCGATGCGCCACGCCATGAACGAGACCGAGCGCCGGCAGGAGAGACAGGAGGCCTACAACAAGGAGTTCGGAATCGAGCCCCGGTCGGTGCTCAAGGACATCCACAGCCCGTTGGTGCAGATGAGCAATCTCGACTACTACGCCCCGGGGGGGCAACGCCTGCTGGAGGTCGCCGAGGACGGGGGGCTGCCGTTGACGGAACGGATCAACAAGCTCGAGAAGCAGATGAAGGCCGCCGCCAAGCGTCTCGAGTTCGAGGAGGCCGCCGCTCTGCGTGACAAGTTGCGCGAGCTGCGCGAGCTGCAGATCTACGCCGGATAGCCGATGGTCGCGAGCGCCAACCCCTCGTTGCGGGATCGTATCCGTAGCCTGCCGGATCGCCCGGGTATCTACATCTTCAAAGACGCCGGGTCCAAGCCGCTTTATGTAGGCAAGGCGAAATCGCTTCGCAAGCGCGCCGTCTCCTACCTGTCGGGTCCCCACGAGCCTCGCATCGAGGCCATGCTGGCCGAGGCCGACGACATCGAGGTGGTCGTTACCGATACCGAAGCCGAAGCACTACTGCTGGAGAATAACTGGATCAAGAAGCGACGGCCGCGATTCAACATTCTGCTGCGGGACGACAAGACCTACCCCTACCTCAAGTTGACCATGGCCGACGACTATCCCAGGGTGGCGTTCACCCGCAGGATAAGAAATGACGGTGCCGAGTACTTCGGCCCCTATCTGCCTGCTGGCCTGGCCCGCAAGGCGATCAAGCTCGTACAGAAGCTCTTTCAGATCCGGGTCTGTCGAATCGAGATCGACGGCTCGCTGCCGCGTCCCTGCCTGTACTACGACATGAAGCGCTGTCTGGGACCCTGTGTCGACGGCCTCACCAGCAAGCACGAGTACGACGAGGCCGTGGCCGAAGCCCGGCTGTTCCTCTCCGGGCGGACCGATCAGCTGGCCCGCCGGCTGCGGGCGGAGATGGCCCAGGCCGCCGAAGCTCAAGAGTTCGAGCGGGCGGCACGTCTGCGTGATGCCCTCCTCGAGGTCGAGGCCGTGAGTCAGCGCCGCAAGCTCTCCTCGGTGCTGGGCGAAGATGTGGACATCTACGGGGTAAGGGTCCAGGGTGGAAACGGGGCTGTCGTGGTCCTGGTAATGCGTCACGGGCAGATCCTGGATCGCCGCGAGCTGTTCTGGGAGGGGAGCGACTCGGTGACGGATGAAGGTCTGCTTTCCGAGCTGCTGCCCCAGATCTACGATCGCACCACCTTTATCCCCAAGGAGATCCATCTGCCGGTGCCGGTCGAGGGAGAGGCAGCGCTGACCGAGTGGCTGTCGGAGAAAAGAGGCAAGAGGGTCTACGTCCGCCTTCCGTCCCGCGGACCAAAGGCCGAGCGGGTGGCTCTGGCCATGCGCAATGCCGAGCTCGCCCATCGGCGCCGCTTCCGCCTGGGGGCGGAGGAGTCCGAGGCTGCCCTGGCCCTCGAGAAGCACCTCGGTCTGGCCGAGCCGCCACGCCGGATCGAGGGTTTCGACATCTCCCACCTCCAGGGCGGCGACATGGTGGCCTCCATGGTGGTGTGGGAGGAAGGGCGGATGCGGAAACAGGAATACCGCAGCTTCAACGTCCGCGGTCTCGAAGATCAGGATGACTTTGCCGCCCTGCAGCAGGCCGTTGAGAGACGCTACCGGCGAGCGCTGGAGGAGCTCGGGGCCATGCCCGACCTGGTGCTGGTCGATGGTGGTCGGGGCCAGCTAAATGCGGCCCTCGAGGCCCTGAGCGCGTTGGGTGTGGAGGAGACGCCGCTGGTGGCGCTGGCCAAGCGTGAGGAAGAGCTCTATCTCCCCGAGCGGCCCGAGCCTCTCGGTCTTCGCCGCACCGATCCCGGGCTGAAGGTTCTTCAGGAGATACGGGACGAGGCACACCGCTTCGCGCTGTCCAGGCATCGCCGTCGCCGCTCGGCCCGCTCTCTGCGCAGCCGCATCGACGACATCCCCGGGGTGGGCCCGCGACGAAAGAAGGCTCTGTTGCAACGATTTGGCAGCGCTCGTGGACTGGGTGAGGCCAGCCTCGCGGAGCTGCAGGAGCTGCTCGGATCCCTTTTGGGCCAGCGGGTGTTCGACGAGGTCCGGGAGTGGCCGGCGGACGACTAGTGGCCCGTGGGACTTCTGCCGCGGGCTGCTCGGGGGGGGGCGTGATCCAGTAGAATCGGAAGACGCCTCAGGAAGCGGTATGACAAATCCGGAAGACCATGTTGCGCTCCAGTTTCCCTACCAGCTGCTGCGCGACATCTACTTGAACGGCAGGAGCGGCGTGCTGGAGCTGCCGGGCGCCGAGGAGTCAGAGCGCATGGTCTTTGTCAACGGCGACCTCTATGTCCCGGCGGACCACCCGCTCCGCGAGCTGGCGGAGCTCTGGGCAATCCTCAAGGCGCGTGACAGGGCGCCGTCAACAGGGGGCGGTCGGCCGGGGGGCTCCGACGGTGATTGGACCCCTCCCCCCGACGCCGGTCATGAGTCCCTCAGCCTGACCGGAGTCCTGGTCGAGAGGCTATTTGCGGCAGACCAGGAGCGGGCCGTATTCAAGGAACAACCCGTTCATGTCTCCCCCGACCTCGTCGGCCCACTGCCGATGAGCAAGATCGTCATGGACTGCTCGGTGCACGACGCCGACGAGTTTAAACTGCTTCGGCAACTGGGCGGAGAAGACACGAGATATCAGGCTCTGCCTGGTGCCCAGTCAGCTGATCAGTTACCTCAACTCGACCCCCAGGAAGCGTTTCTCCTGTCACGCCTCGAGCAGCCAACGGCTATTCGTGAGTTGCTGGCGCAGATGGATCTCGGCCGACTGGAGACCCTGGCCAAATTATGCCGGCTTCAGGCTGTCGATCTGATCCGGACCGAAGAGGATGCTCCGAGTGCTCAGGACAAGGAGTTCCTGAGCGACGAGATCATCCGCAAGTTTGGCGATCGGATTGCCCTCAGCCTCGAGCAAGAGCCGCTCGAGATGAGCCCGAGCTCCCACCGAGAGCTCCTCAGGGATCTCCTCAGCCGCTTGGGCGAGATGAACTTCTTCGAGCTGCTCCGGATCGACTTGGGGAGCACTGCCGATGAGATCCAGGAGGCCTTTGTCGAGCTGGGGCGCATTGTCCACCCGGGGCATAGCACCCACCTCGGGCTGAAAGGTAAAGAGGCCGGGCTACAGATGCTTTTCGAGAAGGCCACCGAGGCCTATCTGACGCTCAGTGATCCCGAGCGCAGCCGTTTGTATTGTCTGGAAGTCGGTCCGGTCACGAGCACGCGCAGGGTCTCCTACGATTCGAAAGTGCGGCGGGTGGAGGAAGCAGATTCGGCCCGCCACAACTTCAACATCGCCAAGGGTTTGGTCTGGCAGCAACAACTCCACTCGGCGATCCAACTGCTCGAGCAGGCGGTCAAGATCGATCCACAACCCGAGTACTATGCCCTCCTGGGGCAGTGTCAGGCGGAGAACCCGAACTGGGTGGAGAAGGCCATCCAGAGCTACCACCATGCTGCTCGTCTCCGTCCGGAGGATCCCGAGCTTCGCGCCGCGCTGGGGGAATTGCTCGAGCGGACCGGTCAACTCACCCAGGCCAGGCGCGAATACGAAGCGGCGCTCAAGCAGATACCCGGCTTTCCGGAGGCGGAGGAGGGCCTGGCCCGCCTGGGCCCGAGCCCGGAAGAAGCCTCCAAGGAGAGCAAAGGGGTCTTCCGCCGCCTATTCAATCGACTTAAAGACGTAGAATAGAGCTCAGGGGCGCTGGAGAGCTCCGGGGTGGTCGCCGCTTTGCCTTTTGGCAGGGCGGAGGAAAGTCCGAACTCCGACGGGCAGCATGCTCGCTAACGGCGAGGCGCGGTGACGCGACGGAAAGTGCAACAGAGAGCAGACCGCCCGGGCCCTCACGGGCACGGGTAAGGGTGAAAGGGTGCGGTAAGAGCGCACCGCTCCATCGGTGACGGTGTGAGGCACGGTAAACCCCATGCGGAGCAAGACCAAATAGGGTGGCGGATTGCGGGTCGCCCGTCCCGCCCTCGGCTTTCTGTTTCGACAGACGGTCGGAGCCGCCACCGGGTAGGTCGCACGAGGCCGACGGCAACGTCGGTCCCAGAGGAATGACCGCCGACCCGGTAACCCGGGAGGACAGAATTCGGCTTATGGGGCTCTCCGGCGTCACTTTGCCTCCACCCGTGAGATCGGGGGATCGGGTAGGGATAGCGGCTCTTTCCGGGCCGGTCGACCCGGCAACCCTCGAGCGCGGCCTCGACGCTCTCCGTGAGCTCGGCTTCGAACCGGTCCCGGCTGACAATCTGCGCCTCCGCCAGGGCCTGTTCGCCGGCTCTGACGACGAGCGCCTGGCCGCTTTTCACCATCTAGCGGCGGATCCCTCTTTGCGGGCGATCCTGTTCACCCGTGGCGGACATGGGAGCTTGCGGCTGCTGCCGCGCATCGACTGGGCGGCACTCGCGGCCGTGCCCCGGGCCTATGTCGGTTACTCCGACCTCACGCCTTTTCTTCTCCAGGTCGTCTTCCGTCTCGGGCTGGTGGCCTTTCACGGCCCGATGGTCGCCGGCGATCTGGCGCGAGGTCTGGGGAGCGAAGAATGGGCCTCGCTCGAGGGTGCCCTGGCGGGAGACTATCCCCACAGCGTGCCCCTGGAGCAGGTCGGTGGGGACAAAGAGGTCGAGGGCCCGCTTCTTGGCGGTTGTCTCAGCCTGTTGACGGCTACCCTGGGAACCCCATTTGCCCCCGACCTGACCGGGTCCATTCTGTTCTGGGAAGACGTCAATGAGCCGCTCTACCGGATCGACCGAATGTTGAACCAGCTGGCGCTCTCCGGAAGCCTGTCGGATATCAGCGGCATGGTTATTGGTAAATTAGAGCTGACAGGCGAAGGGACGGGCGATCCGGATCTTCGCAGTGTGGTACAGGAGATTGCCGACCGCCCGGATTGGCCGGTAGCCTGGGGCTGCCCGAGCGGACACTGCCGACCAAACATGACTCTACCCCTTGGGATGAACGCCAGGCTCGACCCGCACCGCAACGAGTTGGAGCTGGGGCCGCTGACCGCCGCCAGGACGTAATTCGATGTCGCCAGAGTTCAGGGCCACAAGCGCCATGCCCTACAAGGGCAGGACAGTCGATTTCGACACCGGTGAGTATGTCTTCCGGGAGGGAGACCTGGGGACCGAGATGTTCATCATTCACGAGGGGCAGATCGAGATCGTCCAGGAGATGAAGGGGAGAAGCCGCACCCTCGCCACGCTCGAGAAGGGTGACTTTTTTGGTGAGATGTCGATTCTCGAGGAGCTGCCGCGAAACGCCTCGGCGCGTGCGGCGACCCACACCAAGCTGATCCAGATCAACGGAGCGACATTCGATGGCATGCTGCGTCGCAACCCCGAGATCGGCGTCCGCATCATGCGCAAGCTCTCGCGGCGCGTCAGAGAGACCGACGAGTTGTTGAATCGAGTGCTCGAGGATCGCCCCGAGCTGTCGCCCGAGGGGCGAGTGGAAGAACCGTCGAAGGACGAGGCGGTTGGGCCCTGCCGGCTGGAGCATCTCGAATCGGGTGTCAAATTCTTACTGTCGAGCGACCGCTCCTGCACCCTCGGTCGGCGCGACCCCGTGACCGGGATCAGTCCGGATGTGGACCTGACCTCTGTCGATGAGGACCGATCGAGCAGTCGTCGACACGCCAAGATCTACCGCGAGGGGGAGACCTACTTCGTCGTCGAAGACATAGGGGCGACCAACGGAACCTACGTCAACAGCAAGCGCATTCAGGCCGGAGTCCCCGCCGAGATCCGCTCCGGAGACGCCGTTCGCTTTGGGCTGGTCGAGCTCACTTTCTTTGCCGAGTGAGGCGGCCAAGCCCGTTCAGCCGCAAAGTCGAACCCCCCGTACGGCCGTGAACCTGACTGCGGAGACGCCGCTTGTCGAACTCCGGGGCATCGGACCGGTCAGATCTCGCGAGCTGGAAGCCGCAGGCTACCGGGTCGTTCGCGATCTCCTCCTTCATTTGCCTTTCCGCTATGAAGATCGAAGAAGCCTCGAGAAGGTGAACCGGGTGGATGCCGAGGGCAGCTACCTGTTGAGCGGTCGGCTGGAGAAGCTCTCCCGGGTTCGCCTTCGCCGCCGAGGAATGTCGATGGTTCGTGGGCGGTTGGTGGACGACACGGGTGAGCTGCCGGTCGTCTGGTTCAATCGACCCTACCTTCTCGAGCAGATCTCTCCAGAAAAGACCTATCTGCTCTACGGCGGTGTCCGCCGCCGGGCGGAGCACTGGGAGCTGCTCAATCCAACCTGCGAGCCGGCCGACGAGGCACTTCACAGCGGCAGAATCGTGCCCGTCTACTCGGCCCTGGGCAAGCTCGGTTCCAAAGCGCTGCGCCGTCTCATGGACCAGATCCTGGACCAGATCCAGCTCGACAAAGAGTTTACGGACAGGCTACCTGGCGACCTTCTCGACAACTACTCGCTACCCTCGCTGGCGACAGCTCTCGCCACCCTCCACCGGCCAGAAGGGGAGATGGCGGTCGATCGTCTGAATGAGCGCAAGACGCCGGCGCACGAGCGCCTGATCTATGGCGAGTTTCTCAAGCTCCAACTCGAGCTGGCGGTGCTCCGCTCTCTGGAGACTCGAGAACGCAAGGCACACCGGCATGTTTGGGAAGAGCCGACCCAGCAACTGCTCGGCGAGCTCTTGCCGTTCTCCCTGACAGCGGCGCAGCAGCGCGTGCTCGGCGAGATCAGGGAGGACATGTCGAGTCCTCACCCGATGTTGCGGCTGCTACAAGGGGATGTCGGCAGCGGCAAGACCATCGTCGCCGCGCTGGCGCTGACGGTGGCCTTGGAGAGCGGGCACCAGGGGGTCTTTATGGCTCCCACGGAGATCCTGGCGGAGCAACACCACCGGACCCTCGAGCGGCTGCTGGGCAAGCGCTTCCGCGTCGCGCTGCTCACCAGCTCGAGCCCCGATCAGGGCCAGCTGCGGCGGGAGCTCGCGGCCGGTCGCATCCAGTTGGCGGTGGGGACCCACGCCCTGATCCAGGAGAGTGTCTCCTTGCGGCGGCTGGGGCTAGCCGTGATCGACGAACAACACCGCTTTGGTGTGGCCCAGAGAAGACTTTTGCAGAACAAGGGTGTGCGGCCCGATCTGCTGGTGATGACCGCCACCCCGATACCCAGATCACTGGCGCTGACGGCTTATGGTGACCTGGCTCTCTCGGTGATCGATGAGCTCCCACCCGGTCGGTCTCCGATCTCGACTCGCGTCGTCGCGAGAAGCTCCCGGCCCGCCGTCTACCGCTGGCTGCGAAGACGGTTGGATCGCGGTGCTCAGGCCTATGTGGTTTTCCCCCTCATCGACGACAGTGAGCGTATCGATGCTGCGGCCGTCTCCGGTTTTGGGGAGGAGGTGCGGGCACTGCTCAGCAGGCACCGCTCGGAGATTCTCCACGGCCGCAGCTCGAGGGAGGAGCGTGCCCGGATCATGAGCGATTTTGCCGCCGGCGAGGTCAAGGTGCTGGTGGCTACGACTCTGGTCGAAGTGGGACTCGATGTGCCGCGGGCGACTATCATGATCATCGAAAGTGCCGAGCGATTCGGTCTGTCGCAGCTTCACCAGCTGCGTGGGCGCATCGGTCGCGGGTCGGAGCCATCGACCTGTATCGCCATCCATGGCAGGCTGAGCAGCGATTCGACGGCCCGGCGGCTGAACATTTTTGCCAGCTCCACGGACGGTTTCCGGGTGGCCGAGGCCGATCTCGAGATTCGTGGACCGGGTGATCTCCTGGGTACCCGGCAGTCGGGTGTGCCGCTGTTCCGGGTGGCGGATCTGGTTGCCGATCGAGAGTGGCTCGAAATAGCGCGCAAAGACGCCAGAGAGATCCTCGAGAGCTCCGGCCAGCGCGACGATCTTCGCCCACTGTTGGCAGCGGCGGAGAAACGGGCGGCCGATCGCCAACAACAATTTGCTGGAGGGTAGGTTTGCGAGTTCTACTCATTGTCAATACCCTGCCACCGACGGATGTCTCCGGTGTCGGTGAGCAAGTCCTACAACTGGCTGCGGCTCTCCGCAGCGAAGGGCACGAGGTGGAAGTGCTGGGCCGAGGTGCGGACGGAGCCAGGGGCCCCAAGGTCCTGTTCCCTTTGATGGTGCTGGGCCCCCTCTGGCGTTCGCTCCGCCGATTCCGACCCCACGTCGTTCAGGTTCACGAATCGGATGGCGCGGTGGCGGCCCTGGTGGTGGCAACGGTCAGAGCGCTGCTACAGCCTTCACCGGTGCTGGTGGCCCTGCTCCAGGTGAGCTATATCGAAGAGATGAAAGCGGTTCGACTGCTGAGGTCCGACGGCAGGGTCGTCGGGGAACCGGGTCTCCACGAGCGTGCTTTCTTCTGCTTCAAGGCGCCGCTGCAGGTGGCTCTTGGCTCTCTGACGGTGTGGCTGGCCGATCTCGTGCTCGCACCCAGCCGCCAGACGGCGACCGAGATTCAACGCGACTATCAGGTGGACTCGGTGCGGGTGTTGCCCAACATCACCGGTGGAGTCGAGGTGGAACGGGTTGAAGCCCCGGCGCCGGGGACCGGCGAAGAGTACCTTCTCTTTGTCGGCCGCCTCCGGATCCGCAAGGGGGTGGAGATCCTCCTGGAGGCGCTGGCCCGACTCCGCTCGCGGATCCCGGATCTTCGCCTCCTGGTGGCCGGCGACGGCGAGCAGGGGTCTTCACTCGAGCGGAAAGCGGCGTCACTCGAAGTGACCGACCGGGTGACCTTCCTCGGCAGATGCTCCGCCGGCGAGGTCCGGGAGCTGCTCGCCGGCGCCCGTGCATTGGTTGTCCCTTCGATCTACGAGGGCATGCCGCTGGTAATCCTGGAAGCGATGGAGGCCTCGGTGCCGGTGATTGCCAGCCGGGTGAGTGGTATTCCAGAGGTCGTCGAGGACGGGGTGACGGGCTGGCTGGTGCCTGCCGAGAACATCGACGAGCTGACCCGAGTCCTGGAAGAGGCCTGGCGGGACGAGGAGGAATCGAGCCGGCGTGGCGCCGCCGGTCGGCAGCGGCTCGAAAAGGACTTCAGACCTCCGGCTGCCGCCAGCATTTGGCTGCGCGAGATGAGAGCGGCGATGGTGCCGGCATTGACCCAGGAGTCAGAGCGTGAAGAATAGACGCCTGCATCGGCTTCGAGGCCGAGGAGGATTATCCGGATGATGGGCAGAGCACTACTGATGATCGGCTGGTTGGCGGCTCTCGGTCTGCTGATAGCCGGGTTCCACGGCTACGTGGTCGACGGGACCGATGGCCTGAGCCGTCATGTGCTTCTGGCTCTGTTGGCCAGTCTTCTGCTGCTCTTTTCCCATTGCTGGATCCTCTTTTATCTCATCGGTACCGGCAAGGTCATCAAGGGTGCCGTCGTCGAGCATGGGCTCGACCCGGCGATCGTGGATCAGACCCGGGACTTCAAGAATCAGACCAGCTCGTGGCTGCTCCTGGCCATGATTCTGGCGATCGCCACCTTTGTCCTGGGAGGAGCCGTGGTTACGAAGACGGTTCCCGCCTGGGCTCACCAGGTCCTTTTCTACGTGACCGTGCTCGTCCAGATCGTCACCCTGCGACGGGAAACCCGGGTCCTGATAGCCAATGAGCGGCTCATCTCCGACATCAACCGTCGGGTTTCTGCCTAGCCTCTGACCCTGTCTGCGGCGAGATCGAGGAGTAAGCGTGCCAGTCAATACTCGAGACCAGGTCGTTCTGTCAGGAATGCGATCCACGGGAAGGATCCATCTTGGCAACTATTTCGGAGCGGTCAAGAACTGGGTGGATCTCCAGGATCGATATCGGTGCTACTACTTCATCGCCGACTGGCACGCCTTGACCACCGACTACAGCGACTCGTCCCAGATCGCGGAGAACTCGCTGGAAATGCTGGCGGATCTCATTGCATCGGGGCTGGATCCGGACAAGTCTGTGATATTCGCCCAGTCTCTGGTGCCCGAGCACGCCGAGCTCCACTTGCTGCTGTCGATGATCACTCCTCTCGGTTGGCTGGAACGGGTGCCGACCTACAAGGAGCAGATGCGAGAGCTCGCCAATCGGGATCTACGTACCTACGGCTTCCTCGGTTACCCGGTGCTGCAGACCGGCGATATTCTCCTGTATCGGGCGCATCTGGTGCCTGTGGGCGAAGACCAGGCCAGCCATCTGGAGCTGAGTCGTGAGATCGGCAGACGGTTCAACTCCTTCTTTGGCGACGTCTTCCCCGAGCCCAAGGCTCTGTTCACGCCGACACCGAGAGTCCCTGGTGTCGACGGCCGGAAAATGTCCAAGTCGTACGGCAACACCATCGACCTGGCGGATCCCCCGGAGGTGGTCGACCAGAAGTGCCGGGAGATGTTCACCGATCCACAACGGGCTCGGCGCAAGGACCCGGGGCGCCCCGAAGCCTGCAACCTCTTCCAGTTCCACCGTCTGGTCTCACCGCTGGAGCTGCAGGAGAGAGTGGCCCGGGAGTGCCGCCTGGCGCACATAGGCTGTGTGGAGGACAAGAAGCTGATCGCCGAGAGGCTGAACGAGTTTCTAGAACCCATCAGAGTACGTCGCCGGGAGTTGCTACGGGATCGAGATGCCTTGCTGGACGTCCTCTACGAAGGGTCACGCAAGGCGAAGGAAAGAGCGGTAGAGACCATGGACCAGGTCCGTTCGGCGATATCGATCAACTACCGTGATCTGCGATAGGCAGGGGTAGGGTGAGCTCGAACGTGGAACAGCAGGGTGGCCTGCCCGAGTCGTGGAGGGTCCAACTCCCCGCATTCGAAGGGCCGCTGGATCTGTTGCTTCACCTGGTAAGGATCAACGAGGTGGAGATCACCGACATTCCGGTGGGCATCATCTGTGATCAGTTCTACGAGTATCTGCAGTTGATGGAGGAGCTCAACCTGGACATCGCCGCTGACTACATCTACGAAGCCGCACAACTGATCCACCTGAAATCGAAGCTGTTGTTGCCAAGACCGGTAACCGCAGACGGCGAAGAGGTGGAGGATCCGCGACAGGAGCTGGTAGAGCGTCTGATCGAGTACCAGCGGATCAAGGAGGCGGCGCAGTCGTTGGCCGAGATCCACAGTGTCAGGCGCGGCATTTGGAGCCGGCCATCCCATCCGCTGGAGCTCGAAGACGACGAGCCGATGATCGATCTCGGAGATGTTTCCCTCCACGATCTCCTCGGCTGCTTGAAGAACGTGCTCGTTCGGTACGATCACGAGCACCCCGACCCGCTCCACCTCCCGCGAGAGACCTTTACTGTGCGTGACCAGTTCCAGCGTCTTTTGGAGGCCGTGAGCCCGGATCGTCCCTTCGATCTACTCGCCGATCTTCGCCAGCGAAGCTGTCGCGCCGAGATCGTCGCGGCGTTTCTAGCGGTCCTCGAGTTGGCACATCTCAGCCTGGTGCGCTTCCACCAGACGGCTGGTGGAGAGATCCTGGTCTACCGCACGGGCCGCGAGCTTCAGGTGCACGAGTTGGAGGCGATAGAGGGATGACTGACAGTGCTGAGATGAGGGCAGCTCTCGAAGCCGTGCTCTTTGTCGCCTCGGAGCCGATTCCGCGCAGCAAGCTGCTGGAGATCTTCGACGAAGGGGAGCGCCAAGCGGCGGGTGAGGCCCTAGATGACGTCGTCAGCCGCTACGGCGCAGAGACGGCCAAGGGCATCATCGTCGAGGAGGTGGCCGGTGGATTGCGCCTGGTCACCCGTCCCGAGCTGCATAGCTATTTGCGGAAGTTCTTCGAGGTCACCGGCAGAACCAAGCTCTCGATGGCCGCTCTCGAAACGCTGGCCATCGTTGCCTACCGGCAGCCGGTGACCGGGCCCGAGGTGCAGGACTATCGGGGCGTCAATTCCTTGGGTGTGCTCAAGACTCTGCTCGAGCGGCGTCTGCTCAAGATTGCCGGCCGCAAACAGGTGGTGGGGAAGCCCTTTCTGTATCGCACGACTCGCGAGTTCCTCATGCACTTTGGCCTCGAGAGCCTCGAAGACTTGCCGCCGCTGGAGGAGATCGAGGACGTGTTTGGCACCCCGCAGACCCCGCTCGAGCTCGAGAACCTATGAGCTCCGAGCGGCTGCAGAAGATTCTCGCACGCTCCGGTGTTGCCTCTCGTCGCCATGCCGAGGAGCTGATTCGTGAGGGGCGGGTGACGGTGGACGGCAAGGTGGCCACCTTAGGGGACAAGGCCGATCCGTCGCAAGACGCGATCAAGGTCGACGGCAAGAGGGTTCGACCGCCGACTCGATCGCGCTACTTTCTCCTCAACAAGCCGGCTGGCTACTTGTCGACGCGATCCGACCCCGAGGGACGGAGAACGGTTTTCGAGCTCGTTCCCGCCCGCTGGCGGAAGGCGCTGGTGACGGTAGGCCGACTGGACTTCAACACCGAGGGTCTAATCATCCTCACCGACGACGGCGATTTTGCTCAGCGGGTGGCTCACCCGCGTTACGGCTGCACGAAGACCTACCAGGTCAAAGTCAAGGGTATGCCCACAGAGGACCAGATCGATCGCCTGCGCAAGGGTGTTGTCGTCGACGGCCGACGAACGGCTCCGGCAAAGATCCAGGTCGCGAAGGTGCCCGCAGGCAGAAAAGAACGGGTCAACTCCTGGTGGACAGTCGAGCTCAGCGAGGGCCGCACCCGGCAGATCCGGGAGATGTTCTTTCGCATCGGTCATCCGGTGACCCGTTTGCGCCGCACAGCTATCGGGCCGGTTTCCGATCGGCGGTTGTCAGCTGGGAGCTTTCGCGAGTTGCAGGAAGACGAGGTGAAGACGCTACTCGGGAGCGGTCGCCGCCTGGGGACGGGACGTCGGGGAGACCGCAAAAAGCGCCCGGTGAGGAAGAGATCATGATTGTCGCGATTGACGGACCCTCTGGGGTCGGGAAGTCAACCGTCGCCCGTCGGTTGGCGCGGCGACTCGGAGTCCCGTATCTGGAGACGGGTGCCATGTACCGGGCGCTCGGTCTCGAGGTCTTGCGCCAAGGCGTCGATCCGAATGACCAAGAGGCCGTCGTCGAGGTGTTCACGGGGCTCGATCTGCGATTGGAACCGCGTAGCGACGGCCGCCTCGAGGTTCTCCTGAATGGGGAATCTCTGGGCGATCGAATCCGCGAGCCGGGTGTATCCGAGGCATCGTCACAGGTGTCGACCCACCCCGAGGTGCGGCGGAAAATGGTGACTCTCCAGCGTTCTCTGGCACAGGAAACAGGTGCGGTCCTGGAGGGCCGGGACATCGGCACCAAGGTCTTTCCCGAAACGCCCTTCAAGTTCTTTCTCGAGGCGCCGATGGAAGTGCGGATCGAGCGAAGATTCAACCAGCTGCAGGAGTCCGGTCAGACTTCGATCTCGATCGAGGAGGTTGGGGACGAGGTCAACCGGCGCGACCTGCGTGACACCACTCGAGCAGATTCTCCGCTAACGCTGGATGCCACCTACGAGCAAGTCGAGACCGGCGATGTCAGCGTCGACGACGTGGTGGAAGAGATCGTGCGCCGCATCGCCGAGATCTCGCAGTAATAGTGATCTGCTAAACCTCGGGTTGGTGGTTGCTGATAAAGCGACCCCAATGCCGAGCACCCAGCTGCTTGATGGTGTTGATGCGCTCCTCGGCCATCCGATCCGCCGCCACATAGGTAGGAATCCCCTCGGTCTTGGAGATCTCGAAGACCCGCATCAGGTTGAGGTAGATCCCTCGCGTCATGCGCAAGGCCCGCTCCTGGTTGTAGGCCCCGGCGAGCTCGTTGTAGACGTTGATCAGACCGCCGGCGTTGATGACGAAGTCGGGGGCGTAGAGGATGTCCCGCTCGTGGAGGGCCAGGCCGTCGCGTTTGGCCTTGTCCAGCTGGTTGTTGGCGGCGCCGGCGACGATGGTGCAACGCAGCTTGGGGATGCTGTCTTTGTCCAACACGGCACCCAGGGCGCAGGGGGCCAGAACGTCGCAGTCCGCCTGCACGATCTCATCGGTCGACACGATCTCCACACCGAGCTCCGAGGATGCCCGCTCGACGGCTTCGGAGTCGATGTCGGCGCCGATCAGCTTCACGCCCTCCTCTTTGAGGTATTTGGCGAGATAGTAGCCGACGCTGCCGAGGCCCTGGATGGCCACCGAGAGGCCGTCCAGTGATGGGTCGCCGTATTTCCACTTGGCGGCGGCCTTGATGCCTTGCAGGGTGCCGTAGGCGGTGACCGGAGACGGATCCCCACTCCCGCCGTGGGCGGGAGAGACACCGGTTACCCATCTGGATTCCGTCAGGATGAGCTCCATGTCCTCCATGTCGGTGCCGACGTCTTCGGCGGTGATGTATAGACCACCGAGCGAGTCGACATACCGCCCAAAAGATCGAAACAGGGCCTCGCTCTTGTCCTTCTTGGGGTCACCGATGATCACTGCCTTGCCACCGCCGAGGTTCAAACCGGCCGCCGCGGCCTTGTAGGTCATCCCCCTGGACAAGCGCAGCGCATCCTTGATGGCTTCCTCGGAGTTCTTGTAGGGCCACATTCGAACCCCACCCAGGCCGGGGCCCAGAACGGTCGAGTGAACCGCGATAATGGCCTGTAGACCGACATCGGGATTCGAGCACAAGAGAACTCTCTCGTGGCCCATTTCGGCGAGCTTTTCGAAGGTCTCCATCTCGGCTCCTTTGGTCACATCGGAATGTGGGATGTCTGAGAACTATCCAAAGCATCTCGAGCCGAGCCGGGTGCGAACGCCTGCGGACAGAAAGACCCTGAAGATCTTGCCGGCTCAGTGCTCGAGAGCGCCGGAATTTGACTGTTTCATTGACCCGATCGGGGAGAGCAGATCGCTCCGGCTCGCGGGTCGTCGATCAGCTCTGATTTTACTCGATCGACGCCGATGGCGGCAAATCCCCCGCCTGCTCCTTGGCGGATCCTCCGCCGCGGCGCTACCGACGGCGGTAGGACGTGCGGGCTAGAATCCCGTGGCAATGGACCCCAGTGAGCGAGCGGAGCTGCTAAAGGGTTGGGCCCTCGAGGAGGGGTTCGATCGCGCCGGCGTGGCCCGGATGGAGCGCTCCAGTACCGGACAGGCCTATCTGAGCTGGCTCGAGCGCGGAGATCATGCCGAGATGGCGTACCTGACCCGGCGGGTCGAGTTGCGTCTCGATCCCAGGCAGATGCTCGAAAACGGCGCCAAGACGGCCCTGTGTGTGGCCCTCCAGTACCACCCGCTGGCGGGTGAAACCGCCCCCGAGGGGGATCTCTGGCCCGGAGTGGCCCGCTACGCCCGGGGACTGGACTACCACGACCTCCTCCTCCGACAGCTACGGCGGCTGGCGGAGAGGATCATCGAGGGTTTCCCCGGCTCCCAATGCCGTCCCTACGTCGACACCGGCCCGGTGTTGGAGCGTGAGCTCGGTGCCCGCGCAGGTCTCGGTGCGGTAGGCAAAAACACCAATCTCCTCGATGGCGAGACCGGTTCCTGGTTCTTTCTGGGCGAGCTGTTTCTCGACTTGGAGCTCGAACCTGACACACCGGCAGCCGATCTCTGCGGCTCGTGTGTAGCCTGTCTGGAGGCCTGCCCGACAGGTGCCCTGCCGGAACCCTACCGGCTCGACAGCAATCGCTGCATCAGCTACTGGACCATCGAGCATCGCGGAGTGATCCCGGCAGAGGTACGGCCGATTCTCGGTAGCTGGGTCTTCGGCTGTGACATCTGCCAAGAGGTCTGCCCGGTCAACACCGAGCCCGAGGCCTGGGACCATCCGGAATTGCGCCTGCCGCCGGATCGATCCGATCTCGATCTGGCCGGCCTGCTCACCCTCGGGCGAGAGAGCTATGTCGAGCGGTTTCGCGGCAGCCCCATGAAACGGGCCAAACAGGAAGGGCTACAGCGAAATGCCGCCGTGGCTATGGGCAATCTGGGTGCCCCCGGCTACGTGCCAGCCCTGGCGGCAGCCCTGGCGAGCGGCTCGGATCTCGTCCGCGCGCACGCGGCCTGGGCGCTGGGGCGGATCGGAGGCCGCGCGGCAGAGGAGGTTCTGCGGCAGCGGCTGGCGATCGAGGAGTCGACAGAGGTGCAGAGCGAGATTCGGGGGTCCCTGGAAGGCGGAGAAGCACCTTCGGGTTGACACCCGCCGGAGTCGCCCCCTATACTCTGAACCTTCGAGTTCTAAACGACTTGCGCAGGACTCGACCTTCCCGCCGGAGGGAAGAACAGGCGTTCAGCCTGATCCCAAGAAACTCAGGAGGTTGTTTTTTTATGGAGTCCATTGAAGAACAGGAGCGGTCGTCCGACGTTGCCGACGCCGACGGTAACGAAGAAGAGAAGCCCGAGCTCGATTACGATGAAATGGTGTCGCTCTATGACGAAAGCATGCGGCATCTCGCGGAGGGGCAGATCGTCACCGGGCATGTCATCGGCATCAGTTCCAACCATGTCGTTGTAGACGTCGGCTACAAGTCCGAAGGACTGGTTCCGCTCGAGGAATTCACCGACTACGACGGCAAGGTCACGGTTGAGGTGGGCGACGATGTCGAGGTCCTGCTGGAAAGGACCGAAGACGCCGAAGGCCATGTGGTTCTCTCCAAACAAAAAGCGGAGCGGATGAAGGTCTGGGCGGACATCGAGCAGAGCTACAAAGCCGGCGAGATCATTCATGGCCGGGTCATCGAGCGAATCAAAGGCGGCTTGACCGTCGACGTCGGCATCCGCGCTTTTCTGCCGGGGTCCCTGGTGGACATCAAACCGGTGAAGAATCTCGAGTCCCTGCGCGGCAAGGACCTCGAGTTCAAAGTCATCAGCATGGATCGCCGCCGTAACAATGTCGTGCTCTCCCGCAAGGCGGTCCTGGTTAAGGAGTTCGCCGCCAAGAAGGCCGAGACCCTCGAGCGGCTAGCCGAGGGTGTCCATCTACAGGGCGTGGTCAAGAACATCACCGACTATGGCGTCTTTGTCGACCTGGGTGGTATCGACGGCCTGCTGCACATCACCGACATTTCCTGGGGACGAGTCAACCACCCCTCGGAGTACTTTTCCGTCGGCGACGAGATCGAGGTCGTGGTTCTCAAGTTCGATCCCGACACCGAGCGGGTCTCACTGGGTTTCAAACAGCGGTCGGACGATCCCTGGACTCTGGTCGACAAGAAATATCCCCTGGGCTCGCGAGTCCGAGGGAAAGTCGTCAGCCTGGTCGACTACGGCGCTTTTATAGAGCTGGAGGAGGGCGTCGAGGGCCTCATCCACGTCAGCGAGATGTCGTGGACCAAGAAAGTCGTCAATCCGGCCAAGATTCTCAACGTCGACGACGAGGTGGAAGCCATCGTTTCGGAGCTCGACCTGGGGCAGCGCCGAATCAGCTTGTCGTTGCGGCAGGCCGAGCGTAATCCCTGGGAGGAGCTGGCTGTCAGCCATCCTGTCGGCTCGGTTATCGAAGGCAAGGTCCGTAACCTGACCGAGTTTGGCGCCTTTGTCCAGATCACCGAGGAGATCGACGGTTTGATCCATGTCTCCGACATGAGCTGGACCAAGCGAGTCAAGCATCCGAGCGAGATCGTCAAGAAGGGTGACGACGTCATGGCCCGAGTGACCAACATCGATATCGAGAATCAGCGTGTTTCTCTATCGATCAAGGAGTTCCTGCCCAACGAGTGGGACTCCTTTGTTGCTGAGAACAGGGTCGGCGACACGGTGACGGGACGGGTGGTGAACGTGACGGACTTCGGTCTTTTCGTCGACATCTTCGAGGG
The DNA here is from genome assembly GCA_049678185.1 of Thermoanaerobaculia bacterium. GTDB lineage: Bacteria > Acidobacteriota > Thermoanaerobaculia > Multivoradales > JAHEKO01 > M0029. The sequence continues at coordinate 11,876 of JBAUDS010000152.1, read as the reverse complement.
ACTCGAGGGGCTTGCGCACGTCAGTGAGATCGACGTCGGCAGCGGGGGCCTGGAGAACCAGTTCTCCGTGGGCGATTGGGCGAGTTCGCGTATCCTGCGTATCGAGGATGATGAGAAGAAGGTCGGCTTGACCATGCGCGGTGTTGCACAGCCGAGCGAGGAGGAGGCCACCGAGCTCGAGGCCGAATATCAGAAGGCCGAGGCCGCCAAGGCTGCGGAGATGGCAGCGGCAGAGGCCGAGGTGACCGAGGTCGAAGAAGAGGAAAGGCAGGAGGAAGAGGTGGCGGTGGCCGAGGCGGTCGAAGTCGAGGTGGCCGAGGAAGTCGCGACCGAAGAAGCAGTGGCCGCGGAGCCCGTGGCCGAGGAAGTCGCGACCGAAGAAGCGGTGGCCGAGGAGCCTGTGGCCGAGGAAGACGTGACCGAAGAAGCGGTGGCCGCGGAGCCCGTGGCCGAGGAAGTCGTGACCGAGGAAGTCGTGGCCGAGGAGCCCGAAAAGGCAGTCGAGGTAGAGGCCGAGTCGAAGCCAGAGGAGGCGGAGTCAGTGGAGGTTCCTGAACCGGCTGCTGCCACCGAAGAACCCGCTGTCGAGGCCCAGGTAGAAGAGCCGTCCGGCGACGAGGTCGTCGAGGAAGCATCGGCCGCAGAGGAAGGGCCGGCCGAGGAGGACGAGAAGAGCAAGGAGTCAGGGAGTTAGTTGGAGGAGTTTCTTCCCGCCCCCTGGAGCTCGCTTGGACATTGCTCCACCTGGGCGTGTTGAATGTGAAAACGGGGGAGATCGGTGGAACTGATAGAAGGAATGACAAAAGCCGAGTTGGTGGAGAAGGTCGCGGACACCACTCAGCTGACCAAGAAACACGCCGAGCTCATCGTCAATACGGTCTTCGAGAGCATTGTCCAGTCTTTGAAAGAAGGGGAGAAGATCGAGCTGCGCGGGTTTGGCAGTTTTCGCATCCGCCACCGCGGAGCTCGAATCGGCCGCAATCCCAAGACCGGCGACAGAGTAGCTGTTCCTCCCAAGCGGATCCCCTATTTCAAGCCGGGAAAAGAGCTCAAGGAACTTCTGAACAGTGAGTCGTGATCGGAGGGGCGCCGATCACTTCTGATGCAGACGCTTTTTGCCCCTTGGAGGTTCTCGTACGTCTCGGTGAGCTCCCAGACTGAGAGTTGCTTCTTCTGTGATGCCGCTGCGGAGCCTGACAATCCGGAGCGGCTGGTCGTTCACGTGTCGGACCACTACATGGTGATGCTCAATTTACATCCGTACACCAATGGGCATTTGATGGTGGCCCCCTTGAAGCACATCGGTGCTCCGCTGGCGATGGACGAGGATGAATCTGGCGAGTTTTGGCCGCTGATTCTCAGGAGTCAGGAGGTGCTGAAGAAAGCCTACTCGCCCGAAGGATTCAATCTGGGTATGAATCTGGGGCGCGCCGCCGGCGCCGGTGTACCCGATCATTTCCACTTTCACATTGTTCCTCGCTGGAGTGGCGACACCAATTTCATGAGCGTTCTCGGAGGTGTCCGAGTTGTCCCCGAAGACCTGTCTCAGATCTTGGAAAAGTTGCGACCACTCTTTGCAGAGATATAGAGGCCAAGTTGAACGAGCAAGACTCATCGGCGCCAACAGAGATCGAGATAGCCGGCTCGAAGCTCTTCGGCTACCTGGTGATCGCTTGGTTGATCCCGGGTGCCGGCCACTACCTGCTCGGCAAGCGCGGCCGCGCCATCGTCTTTCTCGTTCTTGTGTTGGCCTCGGTCGCCATCGGCTGTTCTCTGGGCGGGAACTTGCACAAGATTCTCCCCAACGAGCCATTGACCATCCTGGCCACGATCGGCGCCATGGGGATGGGTGCACCCTATTTCATCCTGAGGTATGCGGCCGGCTATGTGGGTGACGTGATCTCAACGACCTACGAATACGGTACCGCTTTTCTGTTGACCGCCGGTCTGATGAACCTCCTGCTGATCCTGGATGTCTTGGATATCGGCCGGGGCAAGAAGGAGTAGCTTGGCCCATGCCGCAAAGCCACCTCTTTCTCATGACCTTGTACGCGCTGCTGGTAAGCGTCTTCTTCACGCTGCTTTGGAAGCGAGACCGCCGCAGTCAGATCAAGATCTTCTTGCAGCTCTTCCTGGGAATGTTGGTCGGAGGAATCCTCCTGGCTTGGCTGATGTACCCATTCCCTTCCGGCCCCCCGGTACCGTTTCCTTCTTGAGGCAAGCCCGGGACCCGACATGGGTGGCAATGATCTACTGATGGTCGCGGGCGAGGCTTCGGGCGACCTTCATGGGGCTCGTCTCCTCGAGCAGCTTCACCAACAAAGGCCCGAGATCGCGGCTTTCGGGCTGGGCGGCGATGAGCTCCAACGGGCGGGATTGGATCCCGTCGCTCACAGCAGTGATATATCCGTGGTCGGCATCACCGAGGCCTTCGGGGTGCTGAAACGGGCTCGTGAGATCTTCTCCCTGCTGGTAGAGGAGGTCGATCGCCGGAATTCGACCGCGGCAGTGCTCATCGACTCCCCGGATTTCAACCTCCGTCTGGCAAAGACACTCAAGAAGCGGGGAGTCGAGGTCATCTACTACATAAGTCCCCAGGTGTGGGCCTGGAGACGGGGGCGGGTCAAATCGATCGCCCGCTGGGTAGACGAGATGTTGGTTATCCTGCCGTTCGAAGTCGAGTTCTATCGACAGCATGGTGTCGCAGCAATCGACGTCGGCCATCCTCTGGTCGACGAGGTGCCCAGCCTGCCACACATCTGGGACCAGGAGGGTTCGGATCAAGAGCCATTTCGAGTTGCATTGCTTCCCGGCTCCCGTTCCAGTGAGATCAACGCTATTCTGCGGACACTACTGCGAGCTGCGGAGCAGCTGGCCCGTGAGGTTCCTGTGCGCCTGGTATTGATCAAGGCGCCGACGGTGCGTAGCGAGCAGATCTCCCAAGTGCTGTCGGATTTCGATCTCGATGTCGAAGTCGTGGCAGAAGGCCGCTTCGAGTGCATAGCTGCCTCGCACCTGGCTCTCTGTGCTTCGGGCACGGCGACATTGGAGGTCGGACTGCTGGGCACTCCGATGGTTGTCGTCTATCGGGTGGGTGCTGGAAGTGCCTTCATAGGGCGGCTCGTCATCCGTCTACCCCAAGTGAGTCTGGTCAATCTGGTCCTGGGTCGTGAGGTCGTTCCCGAGCTCCTGCAGGACGACGCGTCACCCGAAGCGATAGCTTCTCTAGCTGCGTCCCTGCTCGGCAGCGCCAAAGAGATTAGAATGATGCGGAACGCACTTAGTGAGCTTCGCGGTAAGCTGGGCGAATCCGGTGCAAGCCGTCGAGCAGCCGAGCAGGTACTCGGCTGTCTGGAGAAGGAGCGATGCGGAATCAAAGGGAGCGCTAGGTGAAGCTTCTGCTTTTCCTGCTGGGGTATTTCCGACGCTACGCGGTACTTGCCGTCGTGGCGGCGTTCTTCGCCCTGTTCTTTGCCCTGTCGACGGCCATGATGATCTCGCTGGTCGACCCCGTCCTAGGAGAGGTTTTGCTGGCGGACGGGGTGCCGAGTGTCGTCGAGACGCTCACCAACGGGCCAACCAACGGCGGTGGGATGCCGGCCGACTCTGCACAGGGCCTCGAGGCACAGGTGCGGGTGCCTATCAGAGGGCTCAACCTCAAGGCCCGTCTCGACGAGGCCTACTTTCGACTCAAGGAAACATTTGGCGTCACGGATCAGACGGTTGTCTACTTCCTACCGCTTCTGGCCGTGATCGTCTTTTTGGGCCGTGGTCTCACCGGCTTTCTGAGCGCCTACGCTTTCCAGCAGATCGGCCTGCGGGTGACCACCGACATCCGTAACGATCTGTACTCGGGCATTCTCAGCCAGTCGAGTCGTTTTCATGCCGAGCACCCTTCCGGCGAGCTCATCAGTCGGATTGTCAGCGATGTGGGGATGATTCAGACTGTCGTTTCCTATCGCGTCATAGACCTGGTGCAGCAGTCCTTGACCCTGGCTTTTCTGGTGGCGCTGCTCCTGTCGACGCACCTACAGCTGGCCCTGATCTGTCTGGTCCTCACCCCCATGTTTGTTTTTCCCATCATTCGCTTTGGCAAGGGTATGCGTAAGAGCAGCCACCGCAGCCAGGAGCGAATGGCCGATCTGGCCAACCTTGTCGCCGAGAGTGTTCGCGGCCACCGAGTGGTCAAGGCCTTCAATATGGAGGAGTTCGAGTTCGACAGGTTTAGTCAGGTGACGCGTCGGCACCTCCGCATCAATCTCTGGGCGCAGTTCCTTTCGACCCTGTCCAGTCCGGTCGTCGAGTCGCTCGGGGTCATGGGCATGGCCGCGCTGCTGGTCTATGCCGGCAGACAGATCCGTGCCGGCGAGCTGTCGGCCTCCCTGTTTGTCGCCTTTCTCGTCAACTTGATCTGGATGTATGAGCCGGTCCGCAAGCTCAACAAGGTGAACCTCGTCTTGCAGCAATCCCTGGCCGCAGCGCGAAGAGTCTACGACGTCATGGAGATTCCCAGCGAGATCGAGGAAAAGCCGGATGCGCTGGAGCTGCAAGGAGTCGAACAGGGAATCGTCTTTGACAAGGTCTCCTTCGCCTACGATGCGCCACGGGTCCTGCACGAGGTCGATCTCACTATTCGCAAGGGTGAGACCGTGGCGTTGGTCGGTCCGTCGGGGGCCGGCAAGTCGACCCTGATCAATCTGCTGCCGAGGTTCTTTGATCCCGACGCGGGAAGCGTGTCCATCGACGGCATCGACATCCGGGATGTGACGCTCGACAGCCTACACGCGGTCATAGGTATGGTCACCCAGGTCACGGTGCTGTTCGACGACACCATTCGCAACAACATCGCCTATGGTCGGCGCGATATGCCACTCGTGATGATCCGGGAAGCCGCTGCTGCGGCGTATGCCGACAAGTTCATCATGGAGATGCCAAAGGGCTATGAGACTGTGATCGGGGAGTCGGGCCTGCGGCTGTCCAGCGGTCAGCGCCAGAGATTGGCCATAGCGCGCGCGCTGCTCAAGAACGCGCCCATGTTGATTCTCGACGAGGCAACCTCCCATCTCGATTCAGAGTCCGAGTATCTTGTCCAGAAGGCCCTGCACAACCTGATGCAGGGTCGAACCACGTTGGTGATCGCACACCGTCTGTCGACGGTGATGAGTGCGGATCGAATCGTGGTCGTGGATGACGGTCGCATCGTCGAGGGTGGGGCCCACGAGGAGCTGCTGAAAATGGAGGGCGTCTACCGACGCCTCTACGACTTGCAGTTCGATGTTTAGGTGAGGGTGGGCGGCAATGCGCAGCATGACCGGCTATGGGCAGGCGACAGGTGAGAACACCACCTATCGCATTGCGGTCACGGTTCGGAGCGTTAACCACCGATATCTAGATCTGGTCATCCGACTCAGAGACGAGCATCGCCATCTCGAACCCTCCCTGAGGGAGTTGATCGGGGAACAGCTGGCACGAGGGCGGGTGGAGGTGCGGGTGGATATCGAAGCTCTCGCCAGCCCGGAGATCAGTATCGACCTGCGGACCGATGCGGTCGAGGCAATAGAGCGAGCCGTTCGGGATCTGGCGAAGGGGGGTCTGGTTTCTCAAGTCATTTCGCTCAGCGATCTCTTGCGCATCCCCGATGTCGTCCGCGTCACCTCCTCGCCGGCAGGCTGGTCCGAGGAGGATCGGGCGCTCTTCGAAGAGACGACCAGGCAGGCTTTGGATGAAGTAGTGGCCCTGCGTACGCAAGAGGGGAAGGATCTCGGCGACTACCTGCACGGACACCTCGAGAGGTTCTCCGGATTGGCGGAGGAGATCGAGGCGAGGCGGCCGGTATTTCAGCAGGAGCTTGCCGCCAGGCTGGCCGAACGGATCGGGCAGATGACCGATGTCGACAAGGTGCCGGCGGATCGGCTCGCTCAGGAGGTCGCCTTTCTGGTGGACCGGAGCGACGTCCAAGAGGAGTTGGATCGGCTCGGTTCTCATCTCTCCCACTTCCGCAAGCTGCTGCAGGAGGACGGAGCGGTGGGGAAGCGACTGGACTTCCTCTCGCAGGAGGTCCTCCGAGAGCTGAACACACTAGGGTCCAAGGGTCGGGACGTGGAGACGATCCGCCTTGTTCTCGACGCCAAGCTACTCTGCGAGCAACTCCGCGAACAGGTACAGAACATCGAGTGAGAGGGCGGACAATCTGATGGCGAGGGGCGAGCTTTTCATCGTTTCGGCGCCTTCCGGCGCCGGCAAGTCGACTCTCATCCGCAAGGCGATCGAGGAAGGCCTGGCCGGGCACCGGGGGGTGACCTTTTCGGTCAGCCACACGACGCGGAGGCCGCGCGCTGGGGAAGTCGATGGCAAGGATTATCACTTTGTCGATGCGGAGACCTTCCAGAGGATGGTGGCCGAGGAGAAGTTCCTCGAATGGGCCGAAGTGCACAACAAGCTCTATGGCACGTCCTTTGCGGAGGTCCTGCCCAGACTCGAACAGGGAATCGACGTCATCCTCGAAATCGATGTTCAGGGCGCGGAGCAGGTGCTGGGGCGGGTGCCGGAATCGTTCGGGGTCTTCATTCTGCCTCCCAGCCCACAGGTCCTCAGCCGCCGTCTCCACCTGCGGGGTCTCGACGACGACGAGGAGATTGCCCGTCGGCTGGCCGTATCTCATTGGGAAATCAAGCGTTATAAGCAATATCAGTATGTTATTATCAACGACGATCTGGACCGGGCCAGTGACCACCTGACGGCCATCATCCTCGAAAAGCGCCCGCGGCTCGAACGCCAGGAGGAAAGGGTCGAGCAGATCCTGCGAGCTTTCGAAGCTGCTAATGGTGGAGATTGACGTCTGTGGAGCCCGGTGGCCTGACGGAAACAGCATAGAACTCAAGGAGAAGGTTGAAATTATGGACAGAATGCCCGAAAGAATCGACAGCAAGTTTCGCTATGTTCTGCTGGCCTCCCAGCGCGCGGAGCAGATGATGCGTGGGGGGAGGCCAAAGATCGATATGGGGGTCAAAAAGCCCACGCGAGTGGCCATGGAGGAGATTTCCAACGATCTCGTGGACTGGGGAATGGGGCCCGCGGAAGAGCCGCTGGTCGAGGAAGAGGAGCTCGAAGCCGAGGCATGAGTCCGGGCTCGAACGTCCTTCTCGGTGTCACCGGTGGCATCGCCGCCTTCAAGGCGGCCGATCTGGTGCGCCGTCTGCAGGAGCGTGGGCACGACGTGCGCTGTGCCATGACCCGTAGCGCCGAGGCTTTTGTCACGCCTCTGACCCTCGAAGTCTTGAGCGGTCATCCCGTCTATCGGGAAGAGTACCTGGAACCCGACAACAGCGGGGAAGAGCTGCACATCAGTGCTGCCGGATGGGCCGACGCTCTATGTGTGGCGCCGGCGACCGCCCATACCCTGGCCCGCCTGGCGCTGGGTCTGGCGGATAATTTTCTGACCACCACCGCCCTGGCCTTCTCGGGCCCGGTCGTGTTGGCTCCGGCCATGCACACCGGGATGTGGCAACAGGAGTCGGTTCAAGATCACGTGGGCGTATTGAAGAGCCGTGGTGCCCACCTCGTGGGACCGGTCGTCGGCCCGTTGGCCTCCGGGGAGACGGGCATGGGCAGAATGGCTGACCTGGAGGCGATCGTTCTCGAGGTCGAGCTGGCCCTGGCCGACCGGGACCTGGTCGGCAAGACGGTTCTGGTCTCTGCCGGGCCGACCCAAGAGCCCCTGGACCCGGTGCGCTACCTGTCGAACCGTTCGAGCGGCCGGATGGGATTCGCGCTGGCCGAGGCGGCGGCCCGGCGTGGGGCGCGAGTGGTGCTGGTGGCTGGGCCGGTGTGTTTGGAGACCCCGCCAGGGGTTTCTCGAGCCGATGTGGTGACCGCCCGCGAGATGCGCGACACCATCTACGAGCTGGCACCGGATGCCGATGTCATCATCATGGCGGCGGCGGTCGCGGATTTCCGCCCCAGCGAGGTGAGCGACAAGAAGATAAAGAAGAGCGCGGGCACGCCGCAACTGTCCTTGGACAGCAATCCCGATATTCTGTCTGGACTGGCAGAGCTGGCGCCAGACGCCTTGCGGATCGGTTTCGCCGCCGAGACGGGGGAGATTGTCGAAGAGGCCCGCCGCAAGCTCGAGGCCAAGAATCTGCACTTGATCATCGCCAACGATGTCTCCCGCAATGACATCGGCTTCGACAGCGAGCACAACGAGGTCACCGTTCTGGCGCCGGCTCAGGCGCCCATCTTCTTCAACCGGGAATCGAAGCGCGCTCTGGCTGTCAAGCTCATGGACCTCTTCAGCGAGGAATTGAAAAAGCGTGAGGGGGCCCCTGCAACCACCCGTAGCTGAGCTCCTCGACTACCTGCGGGCAATCGGGTTCGAGGATCTTTATCTCTCCCAGCCGACCGATCCGGCGAATCGGGTCGAAGCGGTGGAATCGACTCGTCGTTTGGGTTCCGACGAACGGGCGCGTGAGCTCGAAGCGCTCGCCACCCGGGCCGCCGGCTGTACGCTCTGCCCTCTGAGCGAGCAACGCCACAAGGTCGTTTTCGGCACCGGTGACCCGAATGCCGATCTGATGTTCATCGGCGAAGGGCCGGGAGCCGAAGAGGATCGCCAGGGTCTGCCTTTCGTGGGTCGGGCCGGTGAGCTGCTGAACAAGATCATCCAGGCCATCGACTTGACCAGAGAGCAGGTCTACATCGCCAACATCGTCAAATGTCGGCCCCCAGGGAATCGGGATCCCCAGGCCGAGGAGGTAGCGGCGTGCCGTCCCTACCTGGAGGGACAGATCGACAGTATCCAGCCAAAGGTGATCGTGCTACTCGGGAAGGTGGCGGCGCAGACCCTGCTGGGGACCGACTACACGCTGGGGCGGATGAGGGGGCAGTGGTACCACGTACGGGGCGTCGAGACCCGGGTGACCTATCACCCCGCGGCGCTGCTGCGGAATGCCTCTTTCAAGCGTCCGACCTGGGAAGACATGCAGATCATTCGTGATCGACTCAGCGAGCAGAGCTGATCGTGCAAGCTTGCTAGAATTACGGCAATGGATCTCCAAACAGCCTCATCTTCCAGTGTGATCGTCTCCGAGCCGTCGGAGCAGAGACCGGAGATCAGTGTTCTGGTACCGGTTCTCGACGAGGCCGAGACGGTGAAACCGCTGGCCGCCAAGGTGGCCGAGGTGCTCGAGCGCATGGGTCGCAGGTTCGAGATCATCTTTGTCGACGACGGCTCGACCGACGAGACCTCGGTGCGGGTCAAGGAGGCACACGAGACGGATCCCCGGGTGAAGTTGGTGAGGCTGCGGCGCAACTTCGGCAAGGCGGCCGCGCTCTGCGCCGGTCTGGACATCTCCACCGGCGACATCATCGTCACCATGGATGGGGATCTCCAGGACGATCCAGAGGAGATACCGAGCTTTCTCCGGGAGCTCGAGGAGCGAGATTTGGATCTGGTTTCGGGCTGGAAGCGAGATCGCCAGGATCCGGCCTCCAAACGGTACCCGTCGAAACTGTTCAACTGGGCCACGCGCAAGCTGGCGCAAGTGGATCTCCACGACTTCAACTGCGGCTTCAAGGCCTACCGGCGGGAGGTTCTGGAGCAGATCTCGCTTTACGGAGAGCTGCACCGGTACATCCCGGTTCTGGCGAGCCGCAAAGGGTTTGCGGTCGGGGAAATCCCCGTTGTCCATCACGCCCGCAAACATGGCGAGAGCAAGTATGGATGGGACCGCTTTTACAAGGGTCTGCTTGACCTCATAACGGTCCTCTTTATCACCAGGTACACGCGGCGCCCCCTCCATCTGTTCGGGGTCATCGGTCTCGGGGCACTGGTCGTCGGCTTTGGCATCAACCTCTATCTCGCCATCCTCTGGTTCAACGGGGAGTCGCTGTCGAATCGGCCATTGTTGCTGCTTGGTGTGCTGCTGATGCTTCTCGGGATACAGGTCGTGACCACGGGTCTGATCGGGGAGATGATCACGCTCAAGAACTTCCGCGGCTCCGACAGCTATTCGGTCAAGGAACGGGTGCTCTAACCTGAACATTCTCTTCCTCACGCAAACCTATCCGCGGCATCCAGACGACACCTCCGGACCCTTTATTCGGGATCTGGCGCGAGGTCTGGTGCAAGCCGGCGACTCGGTGACGGTGTTGACTCCCCATGCACCGGGCGTGCAGGAGAGCTGGGAGGAGGAGGGGGTCCGGGCGGTCAGCTTTCGGTATGCCCCCGAAAGCTACGAAGTGTTGGGCTACAGCCGGAGCCTGAGCTCCGACGAGACCATTAGAGTCGGAGCCGGGTTGGTGACTCCGCTCTATGTCGCAGCGGCCCGGCGGGCGCTGAAGCGGCTGCTGTCAGAGAACAAATTCGATCTGCTCCACGCCCACTGGGTGGTGCCCAACGGACTGGTGTCCGCGCCGGTGGCCAGCAGGGTGCCGCTGGCTATCGGTCTGCACGGCAGCGATGTCTTTCTCGCCGAGCGTCCCGTGGTCCGCCGGTTTGTCGGTCGGGCGCTCGGCCGCTCGCGGCTGGTGACCGGTTGCTCGCCCGAGTTGGTCGACCGGGTCTGCGCTCTGGGCTTCGAGCGCGAGCGGGCTCGAGTCATCCCCTATGGCGTCGACACCAGGAAATTCTCGCCCGGAGACGATCGGCAGACATCCTGGCGCGACCAGCTGGCGATCCCAGCCGACGCGGTGGTCGGTCTGTCGGTGGGGAGAATGGTCACCAAGAAGGGCTACCATGTCCTGATGAAGACACTGGCCGAGGTGATGGCTCTCGCCCCGGACCTCCACCTCGTGCTGGCAGGTGGTGGCGACCTCCTCGAGGAGCTCGAAAGCGCCGCTCTGCCGTGGCGTGATCGGGTGCACTTCCCGGGGGCGGTGCTCCGGGGCGCGTTGCCGGATCTCTACCGGGCCGCTGATTTCTTTCTGCTGCCGGCGGTCCACGACGCCAAAGGCAATGTGGACGGGCTCCCCAACGTGATTCTCGAGGCGATGGCCACCGGTCTGCCGGTGGTGGCCTCCAGAATCTCGGGCATACCACTGGCCATCAGCGACGGGGTCGAGGGTCTGCTGGTGGAAGAGCAAGACCCGACCCGGCTGCTGGAGGCGATCGAGCAACTGGTGGAGAATCGGGACCGGCGGCTGGAGATGGGTGGTGCGGCCAGAGCACGGACAGAGCGCGAGTTGACCTGGACCGCGGTAGCCGGCAGGTACCGCAGGGCCTACGATGAGGCTCTAGCGGAGCCGAAAGTCGACAATTCTTTCCAGGAGGAGGTCTCGTGACCGCGATTGGACCGACTTGGGCACGTCGTCTCGTCTGTTCGGCCACCGGCGTCACCGCCGACATCGATCATCCGACTTTTCTCTCTCCGGCCAGTGCTCCGTGGCTGGTGGAGTACGAGCTCGATGCCGCTCGCGGGGCGGCCTGGAAGGAGTCTCTCGCCGAGCGACCCTGGACTCTGTGGCGCTATCGGGAGCTCCTCCCGGTCATCGACTTCGAGTCGCGTGTCGACCTTGGCGAAGGGGGAACGCCGATCATTCCCTTGCACCGAATGCGACCCGAAGGGATCGAAGTCTGGCTCAAGGAGGAGGGGGGGAACCCCACCGGCTCCTTCAAGGCACGAGGTCTCTCGATGGCCGTCAATCGTGCCCGCGAGTTGGGGGCAACCGGCGTCCAGCTCCCCAGCGCCGGGAATGCCGCCATCGCGCTGGCGGCCTACGCCGCCGCGGCCGGGCTCCCAGCCCGGGTGGCGGTACCCGACGACACGCCGGCCGAGGTCGTGCGACGGTGCCGGCTACATGGCGCCGAGGTTCTTACAGGCGGCAAGACACTGGTGGAATCGGCAGCGCGGCTGGCCGACCTGGCCGGCGGGTATTGG